>NZ_BAAGDE010000036.1:42450-64026 GCF_054660795.1 Mycobacterium sp. MUNTM1 | reverse complement strand
GGGTTTTTGGGTGGGCGAGTCGATGTTCATTTCGCCGGTGGCGGCGAAGCCGGTTCCGGTGATCGGCTGGTCCGGGTGCATCCAAATATGGCGCAGCGCGGCCAGGTATTCGTCGAAGATCTCCACTCTATTGTCGAAATCTGCTCCGAGGGCGGCAAATTCGGATCGAAGGTAGCCAGCGCCCACGCCCGCGATCAACCGGCCGCCCGAGACGATGTCAAGTGAAGTCAGGGTCTTCGCGGCCAGATAGGGGTTCCTGAAAGGCAACACGTAGAGGTGTGTCATCAATCGGATGGTGGTTGTCGCAGCGGCGAAGAAAGCCAGCGCGATGGCGGGTTCGAAGGCGTCGTGGCCGCCCGCGCGACGCCACTTCGCCGATGGCGCCGGATGATCAGCGAGTGCTAAAGCTTCAAAGCCGAGCGCTTCGGCTCGGCGGGCAATCGATCCCATGGCTGCCGGATCGCGGAATTCAGCAGTGGCCGTCGGAACGTCGCTGGGGTATTCGAGAGTGAATCTCATGGTCAAGGTGAAACTGCTCCTTCGTGGTTGAGGTGTGGCGGCTGGCTAGGGGGTTGTTCGGTGTTGCTGCGCTGCAGTGACTTTGACTACTGACGCGCGATGTTCAACGCCGCGGTGTGTCATCACAGGTCGGCGGTCGGCCGCACCAGCTCATCGCCGAGTCGGGCGACTTCATCGTGCATGTCAGCGATCGAGCGGGCCCGGATCGCGACCGTCAGCCGGTGAATGCCGAAGTGTACGAACCGCTTTGCCTCGTCGAGGGAGCGCGCTCCTCCGGAGGTGAATTCCATTTTCGCCGGGTCCCTGCCGACGGAAAGCATTTCGCGGCGGACCCGGTTCAGCAGTCGGGGTAGCTCAACCGCCGGATCCTGGCCCGGAAACACGAACGGGAAGTAGCCATCGCCATGGGTGGCGGCCCGCCGGACCGCGGCGTTGGACGCCCCCCCGATGAGCATAGGAATCGACCGGCGCACGGGCCAGGGCCGACACTCCACCTGATCAAATCTCACGTGTTGACCGTTAAGGGACGCGATGTCGTCGCGCCATAAGGTGCGCATGGCGTCGAAGTATTCGTCCATGCGCTGCCCGCGATTGCTGAAGTAGGCCCCCACGGCTTGATACTCCTCGGGCAGTTCCCCCACGCCGAACCCGAGCAGGAGGCGTCCGCCACATAAGTGGTCGAGCATGGCGGCTGCCTTGGCGAGCATCACGGGTTGATGTTCGGGTAGCACCAAAACCCCAGTGCCGAAACGGATTTGTTGGGTCGGCGCCGCGGCGAAAGCAAACCATATCAGCGGGTCGGGTATGCCGCCCCGTTGACCCAACCGTTCCATTTTTCCGTCGGAGGACCCTCGGTAGGGCGTCGCGTTGGCGTCCTTGGACATGATGGCGCGCTCTGGGGCCCACAACGACTCGCATTCGACCTGCTCGGCCCGTTGCGTAAGGGCGATCGTGGCGTCGGGATCGGGAAACCCCCTGCTGGAGAACATGATGCCCCACTTCACGAACGTGCCCCTATCGTCAGCACGGCTATCACCGGAGATCGGTGTAGCCGCCGTCAACCATCAACGTGGTCCCGGTGATGTAACTGCCCTCTTCTGAGGCAAGGAATGCCACGACGGCCCCCCACGTCCTTCTCCGGATACCTAGACGCCGCAACGGAATTTCTGAAATCAGGTCGCTATGACAGCTCAATCCGAATTTGGTCTCAAAGAATTCAAGACCGGGTGTGGCCGCGAACGGGCACAGCGACACTGCGCGAATCCCGTGGGGACCCCACTCGGCTGCCGTGGTCCACCTGAGAGTGCACACCGCCTCCTTGGCCATCGCGTATGCGGCCATTCCCGCCGGCGCCGCGATGCCGACGCCCGAAGCGATGTTGACGATCAACCCGCGCGTCTGGCGCAACGGCTGATACGCCGACTGCATGAGCGACATGGCGCCCCGTGGCCCGGTGCACCATGACTCATCGACGTCCTGCGGTGTGAGTTTGTGCAACGCGGCATAATTGACAGACTGGGCGCAGTGGACCAGGATGCCGATTCGCCCCCATCGGTCGAGGACGGCCGTCACAGCGCCCGTCATCTCCTCGGCGCTGCTGAGGTCGCAACCGAGGGCAATCGCCGCGCCGCCACGCTCCTGAACGTCGTGCGCAGTTTCCTCGCACTGGGTCAGCGTGCGGCCCAACACCGCGGCGGCGATCCCTCGGCTGGCCAGTGCTAGGGCGATGCCACTTTCCAGGCCGCTGCCACCGCCCGTGATCAGCGCCATACGACCTTCCAAGATCGCCTCCATGGCCGGACCCGTCACCACGGATCATTTGACGTCCGAGAATTCATCGGTCGAACGCGGGCAAGACTTCCAGACGCGTGCGGACGCCGCAGCCTGCTTGCCCACCGACCGCACCTCCGACTACACTACCTTCGAAATAACTAAATGTTTTTCTGTTTTTGTTATCGGTACGTCAGGAGGCGCCAGTGTTGTTCCCGCCCACGTTGTCGGCGAGTCCGATACGGCGCCGGCCAGGCCATCGTGGAGCGATGCCGTGACCACCACTGCGCATGCTGCTAGCGGCACTGACATCTCAGCGCAGACCGAGATAACCGCCGCGCACCGGTCTGCGATCCGTACCTTTTTGGAATCCGCGCCGAAACCGCAAGGCCTACGCAACTATGGGCCCACTCCTACCGCGCAGGATATCGACGCCGGCCGGGCCTGGCACAAGTATCTAGCCGAACACGGGTACGTCTGCCTGCACTGGCCGGTCGCCTACGGCGGCGCCAACGCCTCTGTTGCCTTCCAGGCCATGTTCGCTGAGGAATGTGCTCGCGCGGGGGTACCCCGCCAGGTCGCCATCACCGGAATCGACCTGGTCGGCCCGGTGCTGATCAAATTTGGCTCCCAACAGCAGAAGTCCCGATACCTCGAACCCATCCGGCTCGGTGACCATGTCTGGACACAGCTCTTCTCCGAGCCGGGTGCCGGATCAGATCTGGCAGGGGTGCGCACCAAGGCACAGAAGACATCCACGGGTTGGCGGGTCGACGGGCAGAAGGTGTGGAGTTCGGCTGCGAACTCCGCTCAATTCGGCCTGCTATTGGCTCGTACCGGCTCAGAACCACACCGCGGGCTGAGCATGTTCATCGTTCCAATGGACACCGCCGGTGTCTTGGTGCGGCCCCTGCGGCAGATGGACGGCGAAAGCAAATTCAACGAGGTGTTCTTGGACGGCGTTGAACTCGACGACGACGCCTTGATCGGCGAAGCGGGCCAAGGATGGACGATCGCCATGGTCACGCTCGGCAGGGAACGCCTCACCCTGGGCTCGCAAGCCGTCGGGATGTTTAAGCTCCTCGACCGGATGACGCAGGCCGCATGCGATCGAGATCAGCTCGACCTTGTATTGACTCGTTCGATTACCAGACTCTGGGCGCGGATGTGGTTGCTGCGCTACACCTGGCAGCGTGCCATTAACGACGGCGACGCCGATTCATCGGCGTTCTCGGTGCTCAAGTTGATGACGTCGGAGACCGATCGCGACCTGGGCGACCTGGCTACCGAGGTCCTCGGAACTGATGCGTGCATCGACCCGTCTGAGCGGTCCGATGACGCGGAATTGGTGCGCGCGATGCTGGTGGGACGCGCCCAGACCATCTTGGGGGGCACCAGTGAGATCCAGCGCAATATTCTCGGCGAAAGGGTGCTGGGCCTGCCCAAAGAGCCACGATGACAACTGATCTCATGCAGTCCGAGGTCTTTGGTGCCTTACGCGATCACGTGCGCCCAGGCATGACGATCGCTGTTGGCGACGGTATCGGGGCGCCGCACAGAACCGCCGAGGGCACCTCGGTGGGCGCCGCCCTAAGTGCGCTCGCCCGCGATATCGGCGGCATTCGACTCGTCTTAGGGTGGCTACCCTCGTCCCTTGACGGGTTGAGTGCAGACGCCTTCGCCGACGTGGTCGCGCTGATGCCGGGTTGGGGGGTCAGAGATGTTCTCGGCTCGCCCACGGCCCGTTTTGTTCCCACTCGACTCAGCTCGATTGGCGCGCTGTTGCGCAGCGCACTACGCCCCGACGCGCTCGTCACTCGATTGGTGCATCGCCGGGATGAATTCCACTTCAGCACCGAGGTGTCCTGGCAGCGAGAACTCGTCGACGACGGCGTCGGGGTATTGGCGATCGTCGACGAACGGGCCCCACTGGTCGATGCGGGTCCTGCACTGCCCGCCGCCGCGGTCAATGTCATCGCCCGGACGTGTGAGGGACCACGAGAGCTGCCAAGCGCGACGCCCGACCCGATCACCGAGGCGCTGGCCGACGCGGTGCTGCGGTTTGTCCCCGAGGGTGCGCGAATTCAGTATGGGCCCGGCAAGCTTGGTACCGCGCTGCTGGGACGCACGCAGCAAGCGTTGCGCATCGACACGGGGCTGTTGACCGACGCGGTGGTAGATCTCGATCGGCGCGGCCTGCTGATCGATGAGCCAAGCGCGACATATCTTCTCGGTACCAACGAGCTCTACGACTGGGCAGATGGCAGACCGATCTTGCGCGGCATCGATTACACCCATGATCTGACACGACTGTCGCGTGGTTCGCCGCTGATCGCGATCAACACGGCGCTAGAAATCGATCCTGTCGGGCAGATCAACGTCGAGGGCATCGGCGAGAAGGTCATCGGCGGTATCGGCGGACATCCCGACTACTGTGTGGCGGCCAGCCAAAGTCGTAGCGGCTTGTCCATTATCGCTGTGCCCTCGAAAGTCAACGGGCACTCGCCTTTTGTCGCGCAGTTGAGCAGGCCGGTATCCACGCCGGCATATGACGTCGACCTGATCGTCACCGAGGAAGGCCACGCGGATCTGCGGGGCACCGACTGGGCCACGCGCAGACGGCGCCTCAGCGCGTTATTCGAATGAAGGAGGAACATTGACGAGAACACTTTCGGGACGCGTCGTGCTGGTGACCGGGGGTGGGCGCGGTATCGGACGGGCTCATTGCCTGGCTTTGGCGGCGCACGGCGCTGCCGTCGTGGTCAACGACCCGGGAGTCAGCAGCGACGGCAATACCGCTGACGGCGCAGGACCCGCAGCAGGCGTGGTCGCCGAGATCGAGGCTGCCGGCGGAAAGGCCGTGGCTCACACCGGTTCGGTGTCGGCGTGGGCGGATGTCGCGGACATGATCGAGGTCGCGGTCTCGACCTTCGGCACCCTTACCGGCGTGGTGAACAACGCCGGCATCGTGCGCGACGCGACAGTGGTCAACGCGACGGAGGCCGATTGGGATGCTGTGATGGCGGTGCATCTGAAGGGCACGTTCGCCGTGACACGACATGCGTGTGACTACTGGCGCGCACAGTCCAAGGCGAGTCAGCAGATTGATGCGCGCATCGTCAACACGGTGTCCGGCGCTGGGCTGTGGGGCAACGTCGGGCAGAGCGCGTACGGCGCCGCCAAGGCGGCTATTGCGAATCTCACCGTCGTCACGGCCATGGAGGCGCGCCGTTACGGCGTTGCCGTCAATGCCATCTCACCGCTCGCGGTGACCAGAATCAGCGAAGGATTCTTCAGCGGCGTCAAGGCCAACGACCCCGCACTGGACCCAGCGCGCAGCTCAGAGGTGGTGGCCTGGTTGCAAGGACCCGAGTCAGCCTGGCTGAGCGGCCAGATCCTGCGCATCAACGGCCACAAGCTCAGTCGCATCGAAGGTTTCACGGAGGCAGCGGGACGCTATGCCGCCAAGGATGGGGCGTCGCTGGCATTCGACGAGGTCGGCCAGGCCGTGAGCTGGCTGTACGGTACTTCGCCGCGCGGGCTCGTCGGGCCGTTGCCAGCCCAGTAGCGCGGGTTCTTGACTCCTCAAACGCGCTGGTCGTAGCCTTCGAAAACCGGGTTTTCATTGCGATGGTAATGACGTGGGATGGACGGAATTTGCACCAGTCAGCTCTGCGCACCGCGATGGCGCGCCGGATCGGCAGCACTCGAGACCTTATTCCACGATGAATGACATCGATTTGGGCACACCGGGCTTCGGATTGCATCCGCTGCACGGCGTTCATGAACCCACCCGGAGCACGCCGCCACGACGGCCCAATTCGCTGCGGCGCACCACGTCAGTGGATATGACCCGAAGCCCAGGGACGCTGGACCCCGTTCGACTGGCCGGCCGGGGCCGCGACCTAAGAACCTTTCAGAACGGGCGCGCGAGGGTCGTCGGGCGCGCCGAGATGGTGGCGACGGCGCAAATGGTCGCGCGGGTGATCGAGAGCCTGGATGTTCAGCCTGGCGTCGACAATCTGCGCTTAACCGGCGCTCCGGCGATGAGCGGGTTTCGCGCTGCCGTCGATCGGGCGGCTCCACAGTTGCGCCAGCGGCGGGATCTGCGTTACTCGTTGCTCGACGATGTGCCGGTGGCTCTGCTGATTTCGGGGCACGCGCTGACGGCTTCCGGGGCGTTGGGCAACGTCGAGAAATCGGGCTATTTACCGGTTGCCGACCAGTGTGCGGGATTTGTGACCGGCGGCTTGCTCATGACATCGTTCGAGGCTGGCGACCACGCGGTGGTGACCGGCCCGATTGCGCCCGAGATCGATGAATCCTCGGATTCGCTTGCCTGGCACGACATGCCGACGCTACCGGTGCACGGCATGCGCCGGCGCCGCCGGCTTGATGTCTACCCGGTCGCCAACGGTCTCGAAGTGTCGATCGATGCGATGTTTCGTGATACCTACGTGCGCGAGGACGCCTCGGAAACCGTCATCCACGAGTACACCTTGTCCGCGGCGGTGGCCGTCGATTCGGGTGTGATCCTTCGTTCGCACGCGGTGCCCCGCGTGCTGCCCTGGCAGGAGTGTCCCGGTGCCGTTGCCAGCGCAGCGCGCATCGCGGGAATGACTTTGGACGAACTGCATTTTCGGGTACGTCAAGAGTTGTCTGGAACTTCGACGTGCACCCACCTCAACGATCTGCTGCGCAGCGTCGCCGACGCCCGCGCGCTCATCGCGCTGCTGAGCCTGCCGTGCTAATCGCCAACAGAATGGAGCAGCAATGCCCGTGAACTTGACCTTTGACGTCAGCGCTGCTGTGCCAGGCGGTGAGACGCTAACGCAGACCGCGTGGGCGTTTGTGCCGGCGCGGCCGTCTGAGGCGCGGGCCGTCTTGGTCTGTTTGGCAGGCGGCTGCTATGACAAACATTATTGGCACCTGGAGGTCGAGGGCTATCCCGGCTATAGCTTTGGCGAACACCTTGCCGAGGCTGGCTATATTGTGATCGCGTTGGATCACTTGGGTATTGGTGAAAGTAGCGACCCGACCGATTCCGGCCCGATCGGTCTGGATCTTCTTGCCGAAGGCGATGCCGAAGTGGCGCGCCAGATTAGCGCGAAAGTTGCCGAGGGGAGCCTGCTGCCCGACGCGCCGCCGATGGCCTTGCCGATTGTCGGGGTGGGCCACTCCATGGGCTCGTGCCTTACCACGATGGTGCAAGCCAAGCACGGTGTGTACGACGCCGTCGTGCTTCTTGGGTACGGCGTGAACATCACCAATGTCTACGATCACGACGCCGCCGGCGACGATCTGGTAACACGTCTGCAACAGAACATCATTAACACCTGCCAGATGGCCGGTGTGAGCCCTGATGACAGCCATTTGATCGGTCCTCGGTCGGTGCTGGCCCCGATGTTTTATGCAAGTGAGGTGCCCCAGGCGGTGATGGACGCCGATGAGGCGGTCCAGAGCAGAGTGCCCGTGCGCGCCGCGGCCGAGGTCACCACGCCAGGCTTCGTCGAAAAATACACACCACAAGTTGACGTGCCGGTTCTTTTGGCTTTCGGCGCCGCCATCGACGTATCCCCCAATCCCTACGCCGAGCCGGCAAATTACACCGCTTCCACCGACGTCACGCTGCATTTGGTGGCCGGATCCGGGCACTGCCACAACTTCGCAAGTCACCGGGCTCAGCTGTGGGACCGGATCGCGGCGTGGTTGCCCGCCGTGGTGTGATCACGTTCCGACCATGCCGCCGGCCCGCTTCACGCCTGGTCTGGCCGTAGCTCGACGAAAAGCCCTTCCGCCTCGGCGCACAGCGTGTCGCCGTGGTGAAGCTCGGCCCGCAGGACCCGTTTTCGGCCTTCTTCGCTGACAAACCAGCCACGCACGTCAAGCTCGCAACCCACGGGGGTGATCGAGCAATAGTCGGTGTGCAGGTAGGCCGTCCGCGCAGCGGCACGCCCACCAGCGTTACACAGCATCCCGTCCGGAAGCCCAGCGGCCTGACGGTGCGGTCTGGCACACCAGCTGGCCGTTCGATGGCACGCGAAGTCAAGTGCCGCGGCGTTGTTTCCGATCAGGGCGGGAAGTTACCGGGGCAGACCAAGAGCACGCTCGGCGATGATGTTGCGCTGCACTTCGGAGGTGCCTGCGTAGATCGTTCCGGCGCGGGCATTTAACGACACCTGCCACCAGCTGTTCGAGGATGCTGGATCTGCACCTGGGTCGTCGGTGCGCATCGGGCGAGACGGCCCCTTCCCAGACAGTGCGAGTCCATCGAGTCCCTGAATGTCGAGTGCCAGTTGGGTCACCTCACGGTGATACTCGCTCCAGTACAATTTTGACACGGACGCTGCGTGTCCTAGCTCAATGCCGGCGAGAGTGTCGCTCAGGATGCGGTAGCCAAGGTAACGCATGGCTTCAACCCGAACGTGGCAACGGGCAAGCCGCTGCTGAATGACGGGATTCGACCAGCGACCCGTCTGACGCGCCAGCAAGACCAGACGGTCAAGTTCGGCTCGGAAATGCACTGGGTTTGTTGCCGCCTCCACCCCACGCTCGTAGGTCAACAGTGTAGTGGCGACCTGCCACCCTTGGCCTGGCTCCCCGACCACCATTTCTTGTCTTGCCCGGGCCTTTTCGAAGAACACCTCGCAGAAATCGGTTCCGCCGGTCATGTGCCGGATCGGCCGGACGGTGACACCGGGTTGATTGAGTGACACGAGCAGAAAAGACAGCCCTCGGTGTTTGGCCGCTGCCGCATCGGTGCGCGCCAGCACGAAGATGCCGGTTGCGTTGGTCGCCCCCGACGTCCACATCTTCTGTCCGTCGATGACCCAACCGCGGGCGTCGCAGCGCGCACGAGTCGCCACAGCGGCTAGGTCCGAGCCAGCACCTGGCTCGGAGAAGCCCTGACACCAACGTTGCTCCCCAGACAGCAGTCCCGGCAGCAACAGGCGCTTCTGCTGTTCCGTGCCGTAGCGTAAGAGGGTGTTGCCCAGCATGTTGAGGCCGGTTGAATCCTGGGGCTGAATGCCGTTGGGAAGACCGGCTTTTGCAAGTTCCTCCACCAGCACGACTTGGTGGAGCGCTGTCAGTCCACGGCCGCCGTACTCGACGGGCCACGCGAGGCCCAGCAGGCCTCGTCTGAACATCGTGGCGCGCCAGTCCTCAAGGAAAGCTCGAGTCTCCGCTTCACCTTCAATGCTTTTCGTTCCGAGCCAGCCCTCGGGCAACTCCTCGGCCAACACCTGCTGGACTTCACGACGAAAGGCTTCGACTTCGTCGGAATAGTCGATATCCATGATCTTTCCTTCCGCGCGGTAGCCAGCTATGCTCGGTAATACGCTAAACATTAAGCGATTTTACTGCTAAGGGTCCACGAATTGAGATTCCGGTTAGACGATGAGCACCGTGAACTAGCCAAGTCGGTCAGAGCTTTCTTTGGCGACATCGCCGACGGCGTCAGCGTGCGTCGTGACATGGAGACCAAACGCGGGTGGAACGAAGACTCTTGGCAACGGATGTGCACCGAGCTCGAACTGGTCTCGCTCGGCGTGCCCGAGCGGTATGGCGGGACAGGCTTCGGTCTTGTCGAAATGGGCGTTGTACTCGGCGAAGCCGGGCGCGCGCTCGTCTGCGCTCCCCTGCTGTCCACCACCCTCGCGGCGCAGGTCCTGTGTCAAGGTGTTGACGAGCTAGCTGCTTCGGAATTTCTACCATCGATTAGCAGCGGTGTTCGTCGCGCGACGATAGCATTCACCGATCCGACGGCCGCGACCCCAACTCGGGCCGTGGAATCCTCACAATCATGGGTACTCACAGGCACGAAAGAATGGGTCCTAGACGGGCACACGGCGGATCTGCTAGTGGTCTCTGCAGAAAGTGCAGGCGGAGTATCGCTATTTCTCGTGCACGCAGACGCGCCGGGATTGATCGCCAGACCTCAGGTCGTGATCGACCCTACTCGGAAGGTCGCCACGGTAAGTTTTGCTGAGACACCCGCGCGACTGCTCGGAACAGAGGGCGACGCCGGCGCCACACTCCGCGCGTCGCGAGATATTGCTACGGTCTTGCTGGCCGCCGAACAGGTCGGACTCGCTCGTGCTTGCCTCAACCTGGCCACTGAATATGCCTGTCAGCGTGAGCAATTCGGACGACCTATCGGCTCGTTCCAAGCGATCAAGCATGCACTAGCCACGGTCTTGATGGAGGTGGAAGTTGCTGAAGCGGCCGCGTTGTACGCAGCTTTCGCCGCTGATCATCAATTGCCAGAGTGCTCCGAATCCGCCTGTGTCGCAGCGGTCACTTGCAGCGGGGCCGCCATGCTTGCTGCGAGCACATCGATTCAGGTGCACGGAGGGATCGCAATGACCTGGGAGCATCCAGCCCACTTGTATCTCAAGCGTGCGACCACGAATTCAAAGCTGTTCGGCGACACGCAATATCAATTGGATCGATTGGCCATGACCGCGATGTAGCGAGCGCCGACGCGTTCGGCGGCGTCAAGCTCGGTAGTTAGCTCTGCGGCGGATCACGTGAAGGGAGAGTCCAGTGTCAGGTCGACTGACGGGCAAAGTCGCGTTTATCACCGGCATCGCACGCGGTCAAGGCCGTTCGCACGCAGTGGCATTGGCTGGCGAGGGCGCAAACATCATCGGCCTGGACTGCGCGGCCAATGTCGCAACCATGGGGTACGAGCAAGGCTCGAGCGAGGACTTGGCAGAAACGGTGCGGTTAGTCGAAGAGACCGGTCAGAAGGTCGTCGCGCATCAAGCGGATGTGCGCAACCGCCAGGCCGTCGCAGACACCCTGGCCGATGGCGTCGACACGCTCGGGCGCCTCGACATCGTCGTGGCCAGCGCCGGAATCTCCCCACCGGCGCGGCGACTTTGGGAGATCCCCAGCGAGCAGTGGAACGACGTCATCGGAGTCAACCTCACCGGAGTGTTTCACACGCTGGCCGAGGCCGTGCCGCATCTGCTCGCCACCAGAGAAACCGGGTCAATCATAGTGATCAGCTCCGGCGCTGCGCTGAACAACGTTCCGAATCTCGCCGACTACGTCTCCACCAAGCACGGAGTGATCGGCATGGCCAAGTCACTGGCGAACGAGCTGGCGCACCGGCAGATCCGAGTCAACGTCATCGCACCCGGTACCGTCAACACGCCGATGGTCACCGCAAATACCCCTCAATTCAAATTGTTTCGGCCGGACCTCTCGGATCCCACCATCGACGATTGCGTCGACGGATTTCGCAAGATGATGCCAATGGGCCGGCCCTGGCTGGAAGCCGACGAGATCTCCCAGGCGGTGTTGTATCTCGCAAGTGATGACGCGCGATGGATCACAGGCGTGGTGCTTCCCGTGGATCAAGGTAACGTCAATCGGCCTTTTTGACGAGTCGGCCGCGATGGGCACGACACGAACGATCGCATGCGTGATACCAGAGCAATTCGCGCATCCAGGATGCGCAGGGCGGGCACTGGATGGCCTCGAAACGCGCACAGCAGATCAGGTCCGGTAGGCGCAGTTAGCCGATCCGACCCCACTCTGTTAAAAGCTCTTCGACGGTTGCAAGCCTTCCCAGAAACGCGATGGTGTTGTTCAATACTTCGACTCCGTATTCAGTTGGAGTGGCCCCCACAGCGTCGCGAGGCACCACCACGTTGAATCCCGCCTGACTCATGTGCCCCGCAGTAAACGGCAATGCGACGTTCAGTGAGACACCTGCGAGCACCACGGTGTGCACCCCGAGACCGCCTAGCACGGGTAGTAACTCGGTGTCCAACGTCGGATACAGACCGTGGTGTCGTGGTACCACGATGTCGTTGGCTCCAAGGAGTTCAGGTACGACCTTTGTGGCCACGTCACCGGCTCGCCATCCGCCCCCAGCATTCAACGTGCGCCACAGGCGGGCCGTTCCGATCTGATGCCCTCCGTACACACCGTCATAAGTCGCGTGAACCACCCTGACCCCTGCACCGCGGGCGCCGCAGAGTAAGGCCCGCAGCCGATCTACGAGGTGTGCGTTGTCACGTGCGAGCGCCGGCAGAATGGCCTCTTGTCCCAGTACGCCATTCTGACACTCTACGCACACCACGGCGGTGTGCTGCACATCAGTTACCACGATGCCTCCAACTCCTCGTTCGCTAGTGCGCGACCCGTGCCCGCAGTCTTGGCATGGCCATGAGCCAAATTACACTTCCGGCGCACAATGTGTTAAACATTTAACTGTACTTACCGGTTCTCGAGCGGCCGTCCAGGTTGCGCGCAGTCGAACACTTCCTCAGGAGCAGATATGTCAGGGATCAGGAGCGACTTACTGCGGTATGAACACGAAGGTCAAATCCGTATCGTGACTCTGAATGACCCCGACAAACTCAACACGATGACCGACGAGCTACACGAGGCGCTCGCCGATATCTGGGTGGAGATCCTTCGAGACTCTGAAGCACGCGCAGTAGTCTTAACTGGCGCCGGGCGAGCTTTCTGTGCGGGCGGGGATATACCGGGCTTTGTGCGCAAGGTAAACGACCCTAACGAGCGACGACGATCGATGCGCGGCGCCCGTCTCCTCGTCGATCACATTCTCGGCTGTCATCTTCCTGTCATCGCGGCGATCAATGGCCCCGCGGTCGGATTGGGTTGCAGCATCGCGGTGTCCTGCGACATCGTGCTTATCGCCGACAGCGCCTATATGGCCGATACACACGTCAACGTCGGCCTTGTCGCCGGCGATGGCGGCGTGGTGACGTGGCCCTTGATGATGAGTGTTCTCAAAGCCAAGGAATACCTGTTCACCGGCGACCGCATTACGCCTGAGGAAGCTGTTCAGCTGGGCTTGGCCAACCGGGTAGTTCCTGCGGACACCCTGCTAGATGAGGCGCTCGCTCTCGCGCGCCGCCTCGCCGAACAACCTCCCCAGGCGCTGCAGGAGACTAAACGTTCGATCAACATCCACCTTCAACAAGCCGCTCTGTCGGTGCTGCCGTATGCCTTAGCAGCCGAAACGGAGTCGTTTACCACTCAAGAAATCCAAATTCGCGCCGAGGAGTTTATGGCAGCGCGGAAGAGATAGCGACTCACCACACGGCCCTGCACGAGACACAGATATATAGCTGTCTATATAAACATCATTCTTCTTGGACCCGGCGTCGGGAGATCCCAATGACATCAACTCATCGCTTTCTCAACGTAGATATAGCGGAGGGAATCGCCACCGTTACGATGAACCGACCTCCGGTGAACGCACTCAATCCGCCGATGATGCGCGAGATCGGCGAGGTTTTCACCGCTCTGGGGGCCGACACCAGCGCGTCGGTCGCCATCCTTGATTCGCGGCGATCGGACGTGTTTTGCGCAGGTGCCGATATCTCGGAATCGGAACGTCGGCATGTTCGGCGGCAGATCACCGATGACGAGACCGTCGCCGACCTGCTCGATCCCGGCGCGGTGGTTCGGCGATGCTTCGAGGCCGTGCGCGCCGGCGGGCTCCCGGTTATCGCGGCGGTCAGCGGCGCCGCAATCGGTGCGGGTGTTGCACTCATATCCTGCACCGATCTCGTTGTCGCCGGCGAGGACGCCTACGTGTCGTTGCCCGAGATCAACGTTGGGGTGGCCGGGGGCTACCGGCACCTACAGCGGCTGGTGGGACGCAGCAAAGCCCGACAAATGGCCCTGACCGGCTGCCGCGTCTCGGCGGCCGAAATGTACCGCCTTGGCGCGGTGGTCGAGGTAGTCCCCACTGCACAGGTTGCCGCGGCTGCCCGGTCGTTGGCTGTTGAAATGGCGGCTAAGAGTCCTTTGGGCCTGCGGGTGATGCGGGAATCAATCATCCGGTCCGAAGACATGCCCCTCGACGACGGGTACAGGCTCGAGCAGGACTACACCGCTAGGGCGAGCCTTCTCGCCGACTCGCAGGAAGCGCGGGCCGCCTGGCGGGAGAAGCGCGAGCCTATCTGGGCCTGGCGATGATTGGTCGCGACGCCACGGGTGACACAGCCCCTCTGATTCTTCTCGACGTCCGTGGCGGCGTCGCCGTCATCACCTTGAACCGTCCTCAGCGACACAACGGATGGACCCCGGAGCTCGAAGCGCACTACTTCGCCACTCTTGAGGATGTCGACCGTGATCCCGATGTCCGCGTTATCGTCGTCACAGGTGCCGGAACCGCATTTTGCCCCGGAGTTGATACCGGTCGCTTAGATCAAATTGCCGGGCAGCCGATGGACGTATCCGAGCGGCGATCACCGGCCACCCCGTGGGCGGTCCGTAAACCGATGATTGCGGCCATCAACGGTGCGTGCGCGGGAATGGGGCTGGTTCAAGCCTTGCTGTGTGACGTTCGATTCGCCGCACGGGGGTCGCGCTTCAGCACAGCTTTCGCTCGCCGCGGCCTGGCCGGCGAGTACGGAATCACCTGGCTGCTGCCTCGTCTCATCGGCACGGGTAATTCCGCTGATTTGCTGTTGTCTGCCCGTACGTTTGATGCTGAGGAGGCGCACCGACTCGGCGTGGTCAATTGGGTTACCGAGCCCCATGTTTTGATGGGGACCGTGCTCGCTTACGCAGCCGATATGGCGAAATCATGTTCACCAATGTCAATGGGGCTGATCCGACACCAGCTGCATCTCGATGAACAGAGCAACTTTGACGGGTCGCTGCGCCGGGCCTACCGGGCGATGAGCTTCTCCTCATCTGGGTCCGACTTTCGTGAAGGGGTCAGCAGTTTCTTGGAGAAACGCAGCCCGAATTTTCCGGGCCTGGCCGAGCGAGCGGACCCGTCAACCGTCACCGGGGCAGCGCTGCCCGAGATCGACCTCACTCCAAACGAAGTCGTCCCGACGCGCCCATAACTCACGGCACGTACCAGCCGGTGTCGGCTGCGATCTTGGCGCTATCGATCAACACGGCACTATCTGCACACAGCCACACGACGATTCCGGCGATCTCTTCAGGCAAGCTGAATCCTTCGGATGGGCCGGGCTCTTTCGAGACGGCGCAGCTCGGACGTGCTGCGATAACGACGTGCCCGTTCCATAATGCCTGCATCGACATTGCCGGAGACACTCCGTTGATGTTGCGGGTCGCGTTCTGCAGTGCTGCGGCCGTAGTCAGACCAACGACACCGTGCTTGCTCGCGGTGTAATCAAGGTCACCGGCATTGCCCTTAAAAGGCGATTCGGAGGCGACGTTGACGATCACTCCCCCACCACGGTCCAGCAGCGCTGGAATCTGGCATTTCATCGAGAGAAAAACGTGGACAGGTTATTCCGAATGATGTGGTCGCAAGACTTGAGCGGGTAACCTTCGAATCGCTTCGCCGGCACGACAATTCCCGCGTTGTTGTGAGCGAGGTCGAGCCCTCCGTAGGTACTGCACGCGACGTTCACCATCTCAGATGCACCCTCAGGATCGCCGACGTCGACATGTGCGAAGGTCGGTTGCCCGCCTTTTCTTCGATCACACCGACGGTATCCGACCCCGCTTGTGAGTCGATGTCGGCGACGACGACCGTCGCCCCGCACTGAGCGAAGCGCAACGCAGTTGACCTACCCATGCCGCAGCCGCCGCCCGTCACGAGGGCCACTTTGCCGGCCGTGTTGATTGCAACAGTGTCGACCAGAAATGTGTACTCTCTTTGCAGCGGGCTGGGGTTGCGTCCCCCACGATCCAAAGCCACTATATGTTTGGCTAGATCGCCTAACCCGAATCCGTTGATCCGCGTGATCTGGCCCCGTCGTTTTGAGCCTGGTCATGCGAGTTGAGGGAGGTTATAGGTGGTTGTCCAGAGCATCTCGAATTCTGTCGGGCTGATGTTACCGAGGTAGCTGTGCCGGCGTTCGGCGTCGTAGAAGTTGTCGATGTAATCGGCGATCCCGGCAGCCAATTCGAGTGTGGTCGCCCATCTGCGGGTGTTGAGCAGTTCGACCTGCAGGCGGCCCCAGAAAGACTCCATCGCCGCGTTGTCGTAGCAGTCGCCGACGGTTCCGAGCGATGCCAGCAGACCCCACCGACGCACACTCTCCCCGAAGCTCCACGAGGTGAACTGCGTACCGTGATCGGTGTGCAATGTTGTTGCGCCGTAACGTTTCCGGTGGAATACGGCCCTATTGACCGCGTTGTTGACTAACGCGGTATCGGCCGTGGTGAAGAACGTGCGGGCCACGGTGATCCGCGAGAAGCCGTCCAGGATGGCGCAGCATTAGACCTTGCCGTCGCGCGCGGGACGTTCAGTGATGTCGGTGCACCATAGTTCGTTGGGTCTGCTTGCCGTGAAGTGCCGGTTGACCAGGTCGGCAGGCGTCGCAACCCGAATCAGGTTCGGCGGACGCCGCCGTGGATGGGGCAAACCGTGCAGGCCGTGTTCAGCCATCATCGAGCGCACCAGTTTGAGGTTGACGTTCATCTCGTAGTCAGCCAGCAGCGCCGCTCGAATACGTTTGCCGCCGTACGTGCCGCGACAGCGTTGCTGGATCTCGGTGATGGTGTCGGCCACAATTAGTCGACGGATCTCCCGATCAGGCACCGGTCTAGTGCGGTGATACTGCAGCAATGAGCGCGCTAATCCTGTTATCCGGCAAGCTGATCGGGCTGAATGTCCTCGCGCGATCAATCCTTCAGTGATCGCGCGTCGGCGTTTTGGGGGCGCCACCGCTCGCTCGTCGAACAGCTCGCACGCGTCGCGGGTCAGCGCTAACTCTGCTTCGAGCGCGGCAATGCGTTTGTGGGCGGCCGCCAGCTCATCGGCTTCCACGCTCGGGATGCCCTCGATGACGCCGGCGTCGATCAGAGCCTGCCGCTTCCACCGAAACAGAGTGGCCTGACAGATCCCAGTCTCGGCCGAGACGAGGGCGACTGCCGCGCCGCGCCGCAGTCGTCGAATGATTTGGTGGCGAACCGTAGCCGGATACGCGCGGGGCATGTGACCTCCTGATGATCACTGTGCCCTCGACTCTCATAACCCTGGACCAACAACACGGGTACAGATCACTTGGACCAATTCCTTGGATCCGGTCCCGATTGGAGGCTGCACCCACCCGCGGGGCTCCCTTCAAGCGGACACCAAGCATCCCGCCAGGGAGGAGACATCTAACCGATATACGTAGGGCCATCGTCACGGGCGCCGCTCGCGGCATCGGAGCCGCAATAGCCGGCGACTTGCTTCAGAAGGAACCGCGTTGGCGGTCTTGGACTTAGAATGAGGCGCTACGCACGACGCTGTCGACGCAATTCGCGCCGCCGGCGGTTCTGCGAGAGGACTTGCGGGCGATGTGTCGAACGCCGATTAGGACGCGGGCGCTGATCTACCAGGATGACCGCGCCGTCGAAGGTCGCCAGCTTCGTTTCTTCAACGTCATCGACGAATTCCCGAGAAATCTGGGCCCGCCCCAAACACCTACGCCAACAACGGACAACAGCCCAGACAGCGACGCGGCATCGATGCGAGCAGTACCCACTGTGATTTACAAATTCAGCTGCAATGGGAGACGACATCATCCCCGAATTGACGCACAGTATCCTCCGCCGCGCCTGCATCATCACCGCAGACAACGACGACTATGCGATCCACGCCTAACTGTTCCAGCGCTACTACGTCGTGTTGCAGGCGACTCTTATCCCATCCTGTGCGAACGTCGAGCATCGGCCAATAGCCACTCACGACAGCCTCCACAGCGGACGCTTCGCGGCCGTAACCCATGGTGCGAGTTCGCAAATCGTCGATCCGGCGAGCCAGCCCATCCAGGTCAACGATGGTCTTTGTTCGCATCGTTTTCGCAAGATCCGAATCAGCCAGTATGCCGAACCACCCTTTGCCGTAGCGGGCAGCTCGGTCCAATCCCCACCGACCGTTGCCGTGCACCCACAAAGGAGGGCCTGGACGTTGAACAGGTGCAGGGCGTGGGTTGGTGCCATGAGTGACGAAAGTCGATCCCTCCCAACTGACGTCGCTTGCCGACCAGGCGGTTTGCATTACTGCGACTGCTTCATCGAACGCCGCACGGCGATCAGCGAAGTCAATACCAAGGGCGCGAAACTCGCCCTTCAGATATCCTGTGCCAGCCCCAACAATCAACCGACCCCCACTGAGTGCATCCAGGCTGGCGGTCTGATGTGCGGTGATGAAAGGGTTTCGGTAAGGGAGCACAAGCACGAATGTTAAGAGATGTATCGAAGTGGTAATCGCCGCGCAAAATCCGAGCGCGGAGAAGGGATCGATGCTTCCCTCTCCACCTTGCTGGGCCCACCGCCTCGGTGGTGCCGGGTGATCGGTGAACGCTAACGCGGTGAAGCCTGATTCTTCTGCAGCTCGCGCAAACCGGGCGACTGCTGTTGGGGAGACGATTTCGGCGACCCACTGAGGATCGGCACTTGCGTGCTGTACAACAAACTTCAATCGAGCCACTTTCCGATCCACACATCACGCGCAATCGCCGCTTTGGACTTTTGCTACTTCTGACGCGCATATGTCACGCGATTATCGAGTCTGCAACCACTTCCGGCGATTACGCTCATGTCATGGAATCCGTTCAGGCGCAGAACCCGCTTGTCGTGAGGCCGTTGGCGTGCTGTCGGGGGTGCACTCAAATCAGGATCGACTCGCAGCATCGGCCCATAGTCCGGCGTTCTGGTGTTCGTTACGACGTTGCACCCATAACGAGCCGCTCGACGCGGCTGTAGCGCGACTCTCGTTCACCATTCCACCTCCGTTACATTAAATCGCTATATATTTTAGCGTCAAGTGGTGAGCGTTTGCTCCAATGGCGAGCGGCCGTTGACCGTGCGGCGCGGAACGGCGCATGCGAAATCCTTGAAACGCAGGAGGGCTAAGTGGGTCTGCTCGATCGCAAGGTGGCCGTTGTTACCGGCGCCGCGCGCGGAATCGGCCGTGCAATCGCCATCGAATACGCGGCTGAGGGCGCACTGGTGGCTGTTTCGTCGCGAACAGCGTCATCCATAGCCACTGTCGTCCACCAGATTCAGGACACCGGCGGAACCGCGACCGAGATCGTGTGTGATGTCGCTGACGGGACGGCCATCCGCTCCCTGTGGAGCGCACGGTCGAGACGTTCGGAGCTACGCCGAGCCGCCAAGTTACACCGCTTGCACCGACGTCACGCTGCATTTGGTGGCCGGATCCGGGCACTGCCACAACTTCGCAAGTCACCGGGCTCAGCTGTGGGACCGGATCGCGGCGTGGTTGCCCACCGTGGTGTGATCACGTTCCGACCGTGCCGCCGGCCCGCTTCACGCCTGGTCTGGCCGTAGCTCGACGAAAAGCCCTTCCGCCTCGGCGCACAGCGTGTCGCCGTGGTGAAGCTCGGCCCGCAGGACCCGTTTTCGGCCTTCTTCGCTGACAAACCAGCCACGCACGTCAAGCTCGCAACCCACGGGGGTGATCGAGCAATAGTCGGTGTGCAGGTAAGCCGTCCGCGCAGCGGCACGCCCACCAGCGTTACACAGTAAGCCCAACACCGTATCGAAGAGCAACGGGATGGCTCCGCCGTGCACCGCGCCGCCGCCACCGAGGAAGTAGCGACCGAAAACGACTGTGCCGTACACATTGTCGCGATCGCCACCGGTGATGACTAGGTTGGGGGCCAGTGTCTGGCCTTGACCGGGCAGGTCCATGCGGCGCGCCCAGATTTGTTTCAGTTCGTCGACGGCCATCGGGTCAAGCTTGCGCGTAAACTGCGCTAGGCCGTCGGTGATCTCGATAATGGTGCCGGTGTCGGGGGCAGCTGCGGCCACCGCGTCCAGGAAGTTGCGCAAAGCGTCGATCATGGTCCCGTACTCGGCCCCGCCACCGGGATTCACCGAACCCAGATTTTCCCAGGTGCGGATTCGTGGGAAGCCGCCTCGGGGACCATTCTCGGACGTCAGGTCGCCACGATCTGGGCCGATCATCGGCTGAAGAAGCTCAAAGGGCGCTCAACGAACTCAAAGACCACGCCATCCGGTGACCGCAAGAAGGCGATGTAGAGACCGTCAATCTTGGTGCCTGGCAAGGGACACCATACCGGTTCGCCTCGCTTCTCAATATAACTTGGGACGGCATCGAGAGCTTTGGTAACGTTTTCGACCCTCAAGGCGCATCGGTAAAGTCCTTGGTGGTTGCCGCCCCAAGGGACCGGATCGGCGGGGGTCTTCGGGTGTTGCACGACCACCACGCTGAATTGATGGGCATCCTCAGCTAAGGCGAAACGTGCGACAAGACAATCCGTGGGTTCTGCGGAACCGTTCGGGCTCAACTGAGTACCGAAAACCGGTGTCGATGTTGCTGGTGTGACTTCGATAAAGCCAAGCCCATTAAGGAAGTCGGTGCTGGCACCGATGTCTATCGCGGCAATCCGGATTCCGGAGAACAATACGCCGTTGGCCGCTTCGACGCCGGGTGCCGCCTCGGTCAGCTCAATCACGGCTCCGTCGGAGTCGATGGCAAGCACGCTTGGCGCCGCCGAGATCAAACCCTGCACCCTGGGGCCCACCGTAATGCCCTCGCTGCGAAGGGATTGCGAGGTTGCCTCTAAGTCGGCCACGGTCAACAGAGTCGACCTGATCCCTGGACGCACCGGGTCGGCGCTTTCGTCGAGGCCAAGGGCGGGACTGCGATACTCGATCGCCTCGAGTGCGCACCCGGCCCGTCCGCCGCGGGCATCGTACAAAAACGATGTCTCACAGAAGGTTTCGCCCGACAGACCTAGGATGCTGCCGTCGGTGGATACTGATGGGTCGGTGCGCATGCGCACGTTGAGCCCAAGTAGTCGGCCATAAAGCCGCTCGGTCGCGTCCAGCGACGCGCAGTTGAGGTTGACGTGCAAAAACCGTCGCGCTAAATCGTCGGATGCCACCGCTAGAGCACCACCGAATTGATCTTGAATGCCATGATGTCGTCCTCGCTGTAACCGAGTTCGGCGAGCACTGCGTCGGTGTGCTCCCCGTGTCCTGGCGCGCACCCGAGCTGTAACGGCGTTTCGTCGAACTGCACCGGGCTGCCTGCGAGTGCGAATTCGTTGCCGTGGGCGTCGGTGGCGCGAGGTAGGTAGCCGTTGGCGATGACTTGCGGGTCGTCGTGCACCTCGCGCGCGGTGCGCATGACGTCCCACACCCCGTCGAAACCTGCGAATGCCTGCTCCCAGTGCGCCAACTCGTGTGCGCCGAATGTCTTGCGGAGTTCGCCAACGCAGTCGGGCCCCGGGTTGGACCGGCCCCCCCCCGGGGGGGATCGCGGGGGGGGCAGGTACTATGCAACCCCCCGCCGCCTGGACCACAAGGCCCACAAAACCACGG
>NZ_BAAGDE010000036.1:0-42440 GCF_054660795.1 Mycobacterium sp. MUNTM1 | reverse complement strand
CGCCAACCCTTCTCATGCCCCCCCCCCGTGGCCCAACGTGGGGGGCCCATATTGTTTGCGGTTGTCCCCAACCTCTGGGGCCGGGTTTTACTACCCGGCCCGCCGCGGTGGCGAAGCGCTCGTGGTCGATGAGATCGGCACGCCCGAGCCGAGTGCAGAACTGCGCCCAAAAGCGATCGGCCTGCAACAGGACGAACGCGATGTGACGGCCGTCCTGGGTTTGATAGATGCTGGCCACGGGGTTGGGCATCTCGGCCAGGTGAAATTTCGGGATGTCTTGTCCGGTCACCCCGGCGCCGACGATGTCGGGCCCGAGTTGCCAGATCGCGGCACTGAGCAGCGAGACGTCCACCACGGAGGGTGCCCCGGTGCGTTCTCTTTTGAACAACGCGCCCACAATGCCTGCAGCGATGGCGAATCCGCCGTAGACGTCGCCGAACGCGGGCCGCTGCACCGGCGGATAGGATCCGTCGCCGGCTGCGTAACCCTCGCCGACGCCGCCGCGAGCCCAGTAGGCCGCCAGGTCGAAGCCGCCCTGCTCGGCGAGATCACCCTTGGCGCCGTATCCGTGCCCGCGGGCGTAGACGATCTTGGGGTTGCGCGCGCGTACCTGCTCGACGTCGATGCCCATCCGCTTGCGCGATCCGGGCAACAGATTAGTGATGAAAACGTCGGCGGTCTCAATGAGCTTCATCAGCAGCTCGAGGCCCTCGGGGTTTCTGGTGTCGAGTCCGACGCTGCGCTTGCCCCGATTGGGCTGTTCGATGAAGTGGTTGACGCCGCGGGCGGCGGCGACCACACCGGAGTTAATCAGCCCGCGCTGGGGGTCACCGGTCTCGGGATGCTCAACCTTGATGACGTCGGCGCCCCAGTCGGCAAGCACCGCCCCCGCGGAGGGAACGAAGCTCCACGCGGCAAGCTCGACGACGCGGATTCCGTTGAGGATGTCGGTCATGCGATCGGGTATCCGATTGTCTTGGTCTGCAGGTGCTGTTCGAAGCCCTCGTGGCCGTTCTGCCGGCCGAGTCCACTCATGCGATAGCCCCCGAACGGCGCGTCGCTGCCGTAGAACAGCGCGCCGTTGACATTGACCGTCCCGGTTCGGACCCGGCGTGCCACCGCCATCGCGCGTTCATTGGAACCCATCACCGTGCCCGACAATCCGTAGAGGGAATTGTTGGCCATGGCAACCAGACCGTCGTCTCCTCCGTCGTAGGGCGTGATCGAAAGCACGGGCCCGAAAATCTCCTCCTGGAAGATGCGGTGTTCGGGTGCGACGTCGGCGAAAACCGTCGGTGCGACGTAATATCCGCGGTCGAGCCCGTCTGGCTTGGCGCCGCCGACGGTGACGCGCGCACCTTGTCGCTTACCGATGTCGATGTAGTCGAGCACTCGATCGCGCTGCTTGGCCGACACCAACGGCCCGCAGAAGTTGACCGGGTCGCTGGGATCGCCGACGCCGATGGCGCCAAAAGTGGCGGTGGCGACCTCGACCGCTTGGTCGTAGAACTGGCGCGGCACCAGCATGCGGGTCGTCAACGCGCACCCTTGACCGGAGTGAATCAATGCCCCGATGCAACCGGGTAGCGCCGCGTCCATGTCGGCGTCATCGAGCACCATGTATGCCGACTTCCCGCCCAGTTCGAGCAGGTTGCGCTTCATGGTGTCGGCAGACAGGCGTTGAATGAGCTTGCCCACCGCGGTGGATCCGGTGAAAGACACCATATCCACGTGTGGATCGGTGACCAGCAGTTGCGCAATGTCGTTGTCGGAGGTGGGCACGATGTTGATGACGCCCGGGGGGATGTCGGTCTTTTCGGCGATGATCCGGCCCCAGCGCAGCGCACTCCACGGCGTCTCGATCGCGGGCTTGAGCACCATGGTGTTGCCGGTGGCAAGGATCTGGCCGATCTTGTTGCTGATGATTTCGAAAGGGAAGTTCCACGGCGTGATGGCGCCGACGACGCCCATCGGCTCTTTGACCACCTGACGGTGATAGGGCGCGCCCATCAGGGCAGCGTCGGGAAGTGCATGCTCCCATGCGAACTCCGAAATGTAGTGAGCCGGCCAGCGGATTGCATCGGCCAGTGGCCACTCCAGCTGGGCTATATGAGTGGCCGACACCGGTGCGCCGACTTCGGCGACCAACTCGGCCCTAATGTCTTCTTTCTCGTCCTGCAGCGCCCGGTGCAGCTGGAGCAGACAGTGCTGACGGAACTCGTGATTGGTCGACCAGTCCGTGGTGTCGAATGCGCGGCGGGCAGCCGCGACGGCCTCCGCCATGTCATCAGCGCTGGCGTCGGTGCAGTCGCCCAGCACTTCCTCAGTGGCCGGATTGATGTTGTCGGCGACTTTTCCTGTCGAAGATTCGCGCAGCGTACCGCCGATATACAGCCGGCTTTCGGGGTTGAAGTTCACAACGGTGGCAGCGACCGACGACGCCGTCATTGACCCATCCTCTCGCTGGACTCGGAGCGTGACCTAGTGTACCCATTATAGATAATTGTTTATCTAATTCGACCCCAACCTTGCCAGGTCGAGACGATGAGGAGGTGGCGCCGTGACGGTCTCAGTCGATGATGTCGCCAGCGTGGGCCGCTCAGGCGACTACTTGTCACACGTTGCACGGTATCGGCAGGATCTTCGCGGATATTTGGGCACGCTGGATTGCGCCAAGGAGTGGAGGTCGGGCTCATTCCGCTCCGCCGAGGAGGGGCTGCAGCGCGACGCCGAAGTGATGGCGCGCCTGCATAAGGACGGCTGGAACCGCTATGGGTGGCCGCAAGCCGTCGGAGGTCTAGGTGGCAACGAGATCCACCGGGCCGTGCTTTACGAGGAGATGGCCTTCGCGATGCTACCCATCCCCGCTCAGGCGTGGACGCTTGAGGTGATGGGCGCGGCGATGCAGAAGTTCGCACCGCACCTGGCAACTGAGTACCTGCCTCGTTATCTCGACGGCTCCGAGTGGTGGGGGCAGGGTTTCTCCGAGCCGGAGTCGGGCAGCGATTTGGCCTCGTTGAGGACCCGGGCAGCCGAAGATGGCGCGGGCGGATTCGTCGTCAACGGTCAAAAGATCTGGACTAGCCAGGGAGCGACGGCCAAGCGCCTGATGGTGCTGGTGCGCACGGGATCACCCGATAGCAGGCACCGTGGTCTGACCATGACGCTGGTCGACACCGACGCACCCGGCGTCACAATCCGACCGATCGCGCTGGCCAGTGGGCGGCGGGAATTGGCCGAAGTGTTTTTTGACGACGTGCGGGTCCCCCGCGAGCGGCTGGTCGGTGACGTCGGCAGCGGGTGGGCCGTCACGATGTTCCTCATGCAGTACGAGCGCGGCATGTACGGCTACGCCGTGTTGAACAAGGTTTTGACGGAGTTGGCACGACTTCGCGAATACATGGTCAACGGGGCTGCCACCGCCGCGCAGCGCGAGCGTTTCGCCCGCGTTTACGTCGATGTGGTCGCAGCGCAGGCCCGGGCGGCCACGACGGTGCGCAAACTCGCCGAGGGCTGCTCGGTGGGCCCGGACAGCAGTGTTGACAAGTTGCTGTTCAGCAGGGCCGAACAGGAGGTCAACGATCTGATCTTCGACGTGGCGCGTGACCGCATGACGGCGGGGTTGGGTGGCGACGCCGAACTCGACACCGCCCGGGCCGAGTGGTGGTTTTCGCGTGCCGCCACGATCATGGGCGGCACAGCCGAGGTTCAACGCGGGATCATCGCCGACCACATTCTGGGGTTGCCGAAGGAAAGGCGCGCGTAGTGACCGACGAATCGTGGCCGATGGTCGAGGAAGCAGTTTTTCGGCTGTTCGACGAGGCGGCAGCCAAGGACGAGCACGTTTGCCTCGGTCCTCGTCTGGCCGATCTGGGGTGGGCTGAGATTGAGGCCGAATACTCGGCGGAGGCCGGTGAGCTGTTGTGCCGCGCGCAGGGCCGTTCTTTGGCGCGGACCGACGCCCTGGACCGGCTGATGCTGGCCGAACTGCGTGCGCTATTCGATGGACAGGTTGACGGCATCGTGCTTCCCTGGCTGTCGTCTGGCTGGGTGCCCAGTTCCAGCGACGGCCGAGTACATGGACTTGTGCTAGGTCCGCTGCGCGGTCGTCTGCTGGTGCCCTGCTCGGGCGCAATGGGAACGGTCGCCGTTGCCGTGGTCGATGCCGACACTTTGCACGGCGAGCGACTCGACACCTTTGACCGATCCGTCGTGTGGACCGCTGTCAAGGGCACGTGGGCAACAGAGCCGATCGACGCCTCGACGGAGTGGGCGCGAGCCCTCGCGGCGGGTCATCGTGGGCTGGCCACGGAGTTGGTTGCGCTCGCCGATCAGGCGTTGCGCATCGCCGTCGAACACACCAGTGTGCGTGTCCAATTCGGCTCGCCGATCGGGTCGCTGCAGGCCCCACGCCATGCTCTGGCGGATTCGGCCGCCACACTCGAGGGCGCGCGGGCACTGCTCAATCACGCCTGGCGGTGCGGCGGAGCGTTAGCGGCCCAGGTTGCCAAGATCGCCGCCGGCCGGGCGCACCGTGCGGTCACCGACGCGGTTCTTCAGGCCTGTGGCGCCGTCGGCTTGACCGCCGAACACGATCTGCATCGTTATGTTGCGCGCGGCTTTCAGGCAGATGCTCTGTGCGGCTCCTACCAGCAGCTGGAATCCTTACTTGCCGAGCAGCTTTTCGATGCCTACGCGCCCGGCAAGGCACTTCCCGCGATCATCAACGCGAACTGAGGAATTATGCGGCGCAATATTTTCAAATCCGTCCACGACGATTTCCGGGCAACTGCGCGCGCCTTCTTTGAGCGGGAGTGTGTCCCGAACGTGGAGAAGTGGGAGCGCGACGGCAAGGTCAGCCGTGAGGCGTGGCTGGCTGCGGGTGAACACGGCCTGATCGGGTGGGAGTTCGACGAGAAATACGGCGGTTTGGGCATTAAAGACTTCAGGTTCAACCAGATCATCTCCGAGGAGATGTTCATGTCGGGGTCGGTCGGTATCGGTCTGGGTGTCCAAAACGACATCCTGATGCCCTATCTCAACAAGCTGACCACTGAGGAGCAAAAGCAGCGCTGGCTGCCCAAGTTCGTCACCGGCGAATACATCGGGTCTATCGCGATGTCTGAGCCGGCGGCAGGGTCTGATCTGGCCGGAATCAAGACCACCGCCCACGATGGGGGTGATCACTGGGTGGTGAACGGCCAGAAGACGTTCATCAGCAACGGCTTGTTGTCCAAGCTGGTGCTCACCGCGGTGAAGACCGATCCCTCCGCCGGCCGCAAGGGCATCAGCCTGCTGATGATCGAAGACGGCATGGAGGGCTTCACCCACGGTCGCAAGCTGGACAAGATCGGGCAGCACTCAGCCGATACGGCCGAGTTGTTCTTCGACGACGTCAAGGTTCCCAAGGAAAACCTCGTAGGAGAGCTCAATCGGGGCTTCTATCACTTGGTGTCCAACCTGCCCTACGAGCGCGTCGGGGTGGCCTGCTATGCGCTGCCGGCTGCCCGGCGTGCCTTGGAATTGACCAAGGCGTACGCGTTGGAGCGCACGGCTTTTGGGCAACCGATCGGGACGTTTCAGGTCAATCGGCACTTCATCGCCGAGATGCAGGTGAAGCTCGATGCTGCCCAGACCTACCTTGACCAGTGTGTCCTGTCGGTCAACGACGGCACGCTGTCTGACGCGGATGCGGCAGGGCTCAAGTGGTGGACTTCGGAGGTACAGTGGGAAATCATCGATCGCTGCCTGCAGCTTCATGGCGGGTACGGCTACATCAACGAGTACGAGGTGGCGCGCCTGTGGCGCGACTCGCGGGTGCAACGACTCTATGCCGGCACCACCGAGATCATGAAGGATCTGATGGGTCGAGCGATGGGTTACTGAGCATGACCTTGCTCACCCATCGGCGCCCCATGATCCGCTTTCTGTCGGGAATCCGTTAATCTTCTAACATTTAGCGGTTACTGAGCGGGTGGAGTATGACATGCAGGTGATCAACCTTCGCGAGCCCAAGATGGCCGACCGGGTCGCAACTGTGCTTCGCCGCATGTTCATCCGTGGCGAGATCGAAGAAGGAACGATGCTCCCGCCCGAGTCGGAGCTAATGGAGCGCTTCGGTGTTTCGCGGCCCACTTTGCGCGAGGCATTTCGTGTTTTGGAGTCCGAATCGCTGATCGTCGTCCAGCGCGGCGTTCGCGGCGGCGCCAAGGTTACCCGGCCGCAGCGGGCGACGCTTGCCCGCTACGCAGGATTGATCCTCGAGTACGAAGGCGTGACGCTCAAAGACGTTTATGACGCCCGCAACGCCCTGGAAACACCGATGGTCATCCAGATGGCCAAAGACCGCAATGCGAAAGTGATCGCGGCGCTGGAAGAGATCGTTGATCGTGAGGCGCAATTGAAGCCTGGCGGTGACGCGGTGGATCAATTGACTGACTTCCATGCCGCGATAGCTCGGCTTTCCGGCAATAAGACGCTGCAGATTGTTTCGGACATGCTGCACCACATCGTCGAGAAGGCGAATCGGTCAATGCAACCCACCGACGACACTCGCGCGGCGCAAGCCATGCGCCGCTCGGCTAAGACTCACCGGATGGTGTTGGACATGATCAAAGCCGGAGAAGCGGAAAAGGCCGGCGAACTGTGGCGGCGCCACCTGCAGAAGGCCGAGGAATTCGTGCTGTCCGGTAGTGAGCTGTCCACCGTCGTCGATTTGCTCGAATGACTGAATCAGCGACGCGCTCGGACTACGGCATTGAGACACCGGGCCATATTCTGCGCCGCTTCGATATCGACGTAATCGAGATCAACACCGGCAAACGCACAGCACAGATGTCGATGTCGCTGCGGGATTTGACCAACCCGTTCACCGACCTGCCTGCTATGGGACCGCTGGCGATCCTCGTCGACGCGGTAGGCGGTCTGGTCAATCATTTCTGGCACGAAGCCCACGAGTGGACGGTGTCGAGCGAATTGGCGATCGAGCTGAGCCCTGATGCCAGCGAGCGTGCCACCGCTCCGGAGGCGCCCCCCGTGCTGGCCGTTGCGAAGACGCTGGGTCCGCGCAGCAGCACGTCACTGTCGCTATGCGAGCTACGGTGTGGACAGGCCGTGATCGGCAGCGCCACGGTACGCTCTTACTTCATTCCGCCTGACAATGTGGTTCTCGCAGAGCTTCGAGACGACCTGACCAAGACTGAGCGAACCGGCTTGGCCGATTTAATGGCCGTCGAACCTGTTGCCCGATCGGATCAGATGCGGGTTCTGCGACAGCGTCGTGATGCGTTTCTCGACAACGCGATCGGTGTGGTCAACGGCGGTGTGGCTTCGGCCGCCTTAGAACTGGTGGCATCGGCGGCGATGCACCGACCGGGGATTCCGATGTGGACTTCGTCGTTGCGGGTGAATTTCTTGCGGCCATTTTTGTCCGGCGCCGCTTCGCGCTATGAAGGGTCGCCAGTTCGCCTCGGCCGCGGTAGCGCCGTTTGCGACGCCCGTGCGGTAGGCGATGACGGCAAAACGTCGCTTACTGCGCGCGTCACCGCTTACCGCTGAGGCTTATTTTGCGTACGTGTCCTAAATGCCACTACCCGTTCATTAAACTCTGGTGTGGAGAACGAGGTGAATTCTTCAGCGAGGGCGTACTCGAGTATTCCCTGGGCGGCACGCGAAAGGTGCATGTTCAGCGCCACTTTGCTGGCGCGAAGGGCCTGCGGTGGCAGTGCGGCCAGCCGTTCGCCGAGTGCGAGTGCCTCGTCGAGGACCGCGTCGTCGCCGGCGACCTTGGTGACCAGATTGAGTTTTTCGGCGATGGCCGGCGTGATCCGGTCACCAAGCAAGACGTATTCCTTGGCCTTCATCATGCCGATCAGCAAGGGCAGCATCGCTGCTCCCCCGTCGCCGGCCACCAGCCCAACGGCGACGTGCGGATCTGACAGATAGCTGCTTTCCCCCATCACCAGAAAGTCGCTGAGCAAGGCGATGGAACAACCTAAACCGACCGCCGGGCCATTGACCGCCGACACCAGCGGCTTGGGAAAATTGATCACCTCCAGGAAAACCGTTCGCGCCTCGGCGATCTGGACCTGGCGTGCGACCGCGTCCTCGATCAGCCGGCCGAACATGACCATGTCGCCGCCGGCAGAGAAGGCCTTACCCACGCCCGTCGTCACGACGACACGAACATCGTCGTCTTTGTTCAGTGTCCGCCAGATCGTCGCGAATGCGTGGTGCATGTCTTCGTTGACGGCGTTGAAGGCTTCGGGCCGGTTGATGCTCACGACGTGGACGTTGCCGCGCTTTTCTACCAGCAGTGCGGGTGCGAACTTTTCGTAACCGGGCAGGGTGGCGATCTCCGAGGTGGTCATGCGGGCTCCTAGTTCTTGTCGCTGGAAAGTATGGTCACCGCGGAAACGGCGGTCGGGCCACCGATGTTGTGCGCCAAGGCGATCCGGGCACCGTCGACTTGGTTTTCGGCGTCTCCTCGCAGCTGATTGAACAGCTCGTAGCACTGCGCGACGCCGGTGGCGCCTGGCGGGTGTCCCTTGGCTTTGAGGCCGCCGCTGGGGTTGATCGGAATGGAACCTCCCACGTAATTGTCCCGTGCTTCCACCACTTTGTAGGCTTCAAAGCGGTCGGCGAAGCCCAGATCCTCGTAGCTGATCAGCTCCACACCGGTAAAGCAGTCGTGCACCTCGGCGACGTCGACGTCGCTGGGAGTTATGCCTGCCATTTTCATCGCCGACTTGGCGGCGCGCACCGTGGGCGGAAATGTCGTCATGTCCGACTTGTGCTGATGCATTACACGATCCATTCCAAGGCCCACACCACGGACCCAGACCGGGCGGTCAGTGTAGCGGGCTACGACATCCTCGGACGCCAAGATCACGGCGGCGGCGCCGTCGCTTTGCGGCGTGCAGTCATACAGGCCGAAGGGTTCCACGACGATGGGAGCGGCCAACGCCTTTTCGACGGTGATCTCGTAGCGCAGTTGAGCTTTGGGGTTCTTCAACGCGTGAAAGTGATTTTTGACCGCGACCATGGCCATGTGTTCCTTGGTGGCCGGGGACTCGTGCAGATAGCGGTTGACGTGTAAGGCGAAGTTAGCTGGCGCTACCAGCCCGAGGGGATAGTCCCAGGCGTTGTCGCGGGTCATGGCAGCCCAGTCCCAGAAGGTGGTGTTGGAGGCGGTCTCTCGAACCTTGTCGGCGCCGGCGACGAGCACGACGTCATACAGCCCCGAGGCGATGGCCAGCACGCCGTTGCGGATGGCGTCGTTTCCCGTCGCGCAGGCGTTTTCGACGCGTGTCACGGGGATATCGGTGAGGTCGAGGGTGTCGGCCAGTATTCCCGAAGGGAATCCGTCGGTGGTGGACAGCTCGCCGAACCAGGCGGCCTCGATGTCAGACTTCGCGATCCCTTTGTCCACCCGCGCGACCGTTTCGGCGTAGGCCATCGGAAGCAGGTCTTTGATGCCCAGTTCGAAGTGCTCGGCAAAGGGTGTCATGCCCGCCCCGACGATTGCGACGTTTCTCATGCCTTAGCTCCTTGTTCGACGCGGCCCGGCCAAAAGGCGTACCCGTAGTCTGGTATGCCCGCCCGAGTAGCGATCCGGCGCAGCACCACTGATCCGGCTTGTCCGATCGTGGTCTCCCCGGCGGGCACGCCGGTGACCTTCATCAGGACTCGCACTGGGCTGCCGTCTAACTGGACCAGGGCCAACGAGTAGGGGCTGGGCAAGCCTGGGACCGGTATCCGGATCGTGGTGTGCGTGTACACGGTGCCCGTGCGCGGCAGCGGCTGCATCCGGTAGTCGGTGGCCAGTCGACCGTCATCATCGACGCGAAGCCGGGGTGGGAATTGGGGCGCGGCGTCGATGCCGGCACGCTCCTCGAAAACGGCGGCTTCCCAGCGTATTTTCGGCTCGAACGCGCGACTGTAGGCCGGCATAGAGATCGGGATGCCCACGCCCTCGGCGACCCGGGTGGTCGGCAGTTGCTGGGCGGGCGCCTCGTCGCGGATGACGCGCGGTGTGCCACTTGCGCACAGCTGGGCGACACTCATCGTGGACTGCTCGACGGCCAACACCAAACCGGCGCAACCTTTTTCGGTCGCCTCGGCAATCAGGCAGATGATCGCAGACCCCGACGGCCGCGGATCATCGATGGCGGCTGACGTGTCCAGTTCGCGGCCAAGCTGCCCGGCCGCGACGCCGCCTACGGCCACCACGGACGCCGCTTGCTCGAGCGCTAGTTTCTTTAGCGTGGCCCGTATCCCGACTTCGCGCTGCAGTCGTGGGTCAGCGTAGGAATGGCGTCCGCCATCAGCTCCGCGAGCTTGCAGCGGAAGGCTACGTGTCTGTCGGCCAACCGGAGTCAACATCACCTCGCCTGCACCCGTGAGCACCGCTGCTGCACCCACCGCTGCATCGTTGTCGTCGGCCGCGATCACCAGTGTGTCCGGCGGCGCGGACACGAGTTGGTCTAAAACCGCCGGGGCCCCGCCCAAAACTTCGGTGACCGGCGTGTCACCCGGCAGCGAGAGAGCCGCCAGCAAGACCGCGCTGTTGCCGCCCTGCAGAAGGGGAAAATCACGAGACACCAGCACAACACGGTGTGCAGAAACGTCGGGGTCAGCGGCGCGACCCGCAGCGACCGCCATGGTCAGGGCGTCCTCGTCAGGTCCTTTGGTTGGGCGGTCGCCTACGCGCCACGGCGGTGCGTAGGTGCCGATCGAGATGAGCTGAGTCATGGTGCCTTACTCCTGGGCCGCCGGAGGCGGCTGTCTTCGCCCGAACTAATAAGCTATATAGTTATAGCATTCTCGCGGATCGGTCCGGATGTCGGCTGAAAGGAGCCACCAGTGAGCAGTTCGCAGGCTCGAAGTCTTCAGGGCCGCGTCATCCTGGTCACCGGTGCCAGCCGGGGCATCGGCCGCGAGATCGCCGTTCGGGTCGCCGCAGACGGCGCCACGGTGGTGCTGCTGGCCAGGACGGAGACCCCCAACCCGAAGTTGCCCGGCACCCTGCAGGAAACGGCCGACGCGGTTCGCGATGCGGGAGGCCACCCGTTGCCGGTTATCTGCGATGTCCGTGATCCCGCTGCCGTCGAGGCCGCAGTGGCAACGGTCGCAGCCCAGTGCGATGTGATCGACGCCGTCGTGAACAATGCCGGCGCGCTGGACCTGCGCTCTACTTCCGAACTGCCTCTCAACATTTTTCACCGACTGCTCGAAGTCAACGTCGAAGGGCCATTTGCACTGGTACAGGCGGCCCTGCCGTACCTGATAAAGTCCGCCAACGCCCATATCGTCAACGTATCGCCGCCGCTGAATCTGGCGCCCCCGTGGGTGGCTGCGCATGTAGGGCATACGACGGGCAAGTACGCCGAGAGCTTGTTGACGCTGGGGTGGGCGGCCGAATTCGCGTCCATTCCCGTCGCGGTGAACTCCGTGTGGCCGGCGACCACGGTCGCCAGCACCGGGATGATCGTTGCCATGGGGGATGGGGTGCGAGCGCGAGCCCGCGAGCCGCAGATCATGGCTGATGCAATACGTGCCCTGCTCGCGCGGTCCACGGACTGCACCGGCAATTTCTACACCGACGAGGAGATTCTTCGCGACGAAGGATTAAGTGACATGTCCGGCTATCGTCTGGCCGCCGCCGAGGCGGATCTGGTGCCCAACTTCTATCTGCCGTCCACGGCACTACCGACGCTGTAGGCCCGCTGTGAATCAGTACGACACCTTGCGCGCCAACGAGCCCGAAATGGCCAAGCTTCGGGCTTCGGTCCGCGACTTCCTCGACGCTGATCGGGCCGAGTTCGGCTGGGCGCCCGCAGTGGACTCGTGGCTAGGACAATGGGATGAGCAGTTCAGCGCCCGCTTGGGTGCAGCTGGATTCGTCGGTGTCACCGTCCCGGGGGAATACGGTGGCCAGGGCCAGAGCCACCTGCATCGCTACGTCGTGACCGAGGAGCTGCTGGCCCGTGGCGCCCCGGTAGCGGCGCATTGGGTCGCCGATCGCCAAGTCGCGCCTGCATTGCTGGCCTACGGCAGCCAGTCGCAGCGACAGCGACTACTGCCGCGCATCGCGGCGGGGGAGTTCTATTCCGCGATCGGAATGAGTGAGCACGGCGCAGGCTCGGATTTGGCCGCGGTGCAGACCAAGGCCGTCAAAACCGATGGCGGCTGGCTGCTCAACGGCACCAAGGTCTGGACGAGCGGCGCCCATCGCGCACATCAGGTTGTCGTGCTTGCGCGCACGAGTCCGGCGGACTCGGCCCGACGGCACGTAGGCTTCAGTCAATTCCTGGTGCCCTGCGACGCCGCGGGTGTCCGCATCGAACCGATCCTGCTGATGAACGGAGAGCACCACTTCAACGAAGTGATGTTCGAGGACGTCTTCGTACCCGATAGCGAGGTCTTGGGAGAGATCGGCAACGGCTGGCACCAGGTCACTGCGGAGTTGAGCTTTGAACGCAGCGGGCCCGAACGGTTCCTTTCAACGGCGCCTTTGATCGTGGCTGCGATTCGTGCGCTGCGCAACGATCGGCCGCTGGACGACAACACTGCTGGGGTCATCGGTGATCTGCTGGGTCGGCTGATTTCGTTGCGGCAGCTTTCGGTGTGGGTGGCACGGACGCTGAGCCAAGGCGCGGACGCGACTAATCATGCGGCGCTGGTCAAGGATCTAGGCACCCGATTCGAGCAGGAGTCCGTCGACCTGCTTGCCGACGTCCTCGATCGGATGTCCGTCACGCCCGAGTTGGCCGCCCTCAGGGCCGCGGCCACATTGCACAAGCCGCTGTTCACCTTGCGTGGCGGCACCAACGAGGTGCTGCGCGGCGTGGTAGCGCGCGGGATGGGGTTGCGATGACAATTTTTTCGGCCGGAGTGTTCGCCGGCCGCGCGGCAGACGACGACGAGCACGCTCAACTTTACGAACTCGTCGTCGACATCGGCCAGCGCGCCTTTGATGCCCGCCTGGGGCGGCGCCGTATCCCCGAGCACTTCGATGAGCAATTGTGGCGCACGCTCGATGAAACCGGCCTGACGCGGTTGACGAGCACTGCCGAGCTCGAAGCGGGTCCCTGCGAGCTTGCGATCGTTCTGGCCGGGATCGCCCGGTTCGCTGGTGCCGTCCCGTTGGCCGAGACCGATTTGCTGGCGGGCTGGTTGGGCACGGCGATCGGCCTTGATTTGCCCCAGGAGGCCTTAACGGTCGCGATTGCCGATGCGCAGATCGGCGAGGGACGGGTCCGCGGGACAGCCCTCGATGTGCCGTGGACACGAGCTGCGGGCGTGGTGCTACTGATGGCTCGGGCGGACGACGAGGCCCGGGTGGGGTTGCTTGATCTCGACCGGGTCGACCTGGTCGAGGGCCACAACTTGGCTGGGGAGCCTCGCGATCGCGTGAGCTTTGATTTGCCCTCCGCCGATTTCACCGTCGTCGATGTGGCCCTCGCTGAGGAGTTGGTACGACGGGGTTCGTGGTGCCGTTGCGTCCAGATCATCGGAACGCTGGATGCGGCTGCGGCGATGTGCGTGCAACACACTAGGGAACGCGAGCAATTCGGCCGCGCGCTGAGCAAGTTCCAGTCTGTGCAGCACGCGCTGGCATCGATGGCCGGAGAGATCGAACGCGCCCGGGCGGCCACCGCGCTCGCGGTCGCCGCGGCAGCCGACTACGGATTCGGGGCATACCAGACCGACTATGCCACGACAGTGGCCAGAGTCGCGGTCGGCCGTGCCATCACCCCGGTCACGACGATTGCGCACCAGCTGCACGGCGCGATCGGCGTGACCGCCGAACACCCGCTGTGGTCGGTCACCATGCGTGCGCAGAGCTGGGCAACCGAATACGGCACCACGCAAGGGTATGTGCACCGCCTGGGTCGCGTGGCCCTGGAACAAACCGACCCGTGGGACCTTGTGATCGGCAACTTTTAACCCGCCGATCGCCACTGCAGTCGAAACCAGAAGGAGAATGAGTGGGAGTCGAGAAGTTTGATGGCGCGTCGGCGATCGTCAGCGGTGGCGCGGGCGGCCTGGGTGAGGCGACGGTACGGCGGTTGCACGCTGAGGGCCTCGGGGTGGTCATCGCCGATCTTGCCGAAGACAAGGGCAAAACGCTCGCCGACGAGCTGGGCGGGCGTGCGGTGTTCGTGAGTACCGATGTCACCAGCGAAGATTCGGTAACCAAGGCCATCGATCAGGCCAATGAGCTGGGTCGGCTGCGCTACGCCGTCATCGCCCACGGCGGTTTTGGTGTCGCCGAGCGCATCGTGAAGCGTGACGGCAGCCCAGCTGCTTTTGAGGGCTTCACCAAAACCATTGAGCTGTATCTGAACGGGACCTACAACATTGCGCGGCTGGTCGCCGCCTCGGTCGCTAAGGCCGGGCCGCGGGCTGACGGCGAGCGCGGCGCGCTGGTGCTTACCGCATCGATCGCCGGGTATGAGGGCCAGATCGGGCAGACCGCCTACGCCGCCGCTAAGGCCGGGGTGATCGGATTGACCATCGCCGCTGCGCGCGACCTCAGCTCGACAGGTATTCGTGTAAACACGATCGCCCCCGGCACGATGAAGACCCCAATCATGGAATCGGTCGGCGACGACGCTCTTGCCGCGTTCACAGCCAACATCCCCTTCCCTAAGCGTCTGGGCGCACCGAGCGAGTTCGCTGACGCTGCAGTCTTTTTGCTAAGCAATGGCTACGTCAACGGAGAGGTCATGCGTTTGGACGGCGCTCAGCGTTTCACTCCGCGCTAGGCGCCGAGCTGGCCGGGAACAGGTTGCTGCGATCCGCGCTGCTTTCCGTCGCGGCCTGCCGCGAGCCATGGCGTACCAAGTTACCGACGAGATGCTCTGGGCGGTCGCGGTGTGCGGTGACTCCGCACAGGCACGCCAGATGATGTCGGACCGAAATCACCTGCCAGAACTGAGTTTTTGGTGCCGCCAATTTTTCTTGTCGGCAAACGCCGCCGGTCTGGCTATGATGCAGCGGCAATCCAATTGATGCGCGATGTGAGTGCCTGACGGCCTGCTGTCGCGATCGGACGTGCTTGCGCGGGAGGCGTGAGCATCTCGTCACCCTCCACCGGGCAACACGCTCCTGGATAACTGCCGATGTCAACGAACGGCTGTCATGTTGGGAGGGTGCCTGGGACACGACGCCATCGAAGTCAGCTCCTCTCCCCTGCCCCGGCTGGTTCAACGTCCTGGCTGACTGCGTGATTCGTAAGCCATCCCCGCACACGGCGAAGGCTTACCGTCAGGATTTCGAAGCGATCTCCGTTGGTGGCCGGCTTGCCGGAGATGTTTTTTGCTTTCGAGCGAAAGACTTGAGTAAAGATAATCTGCGTGCGGCGTTCGCCGCCTGCGCCGAAAAACACTCGCCGGCCTCGATTTGGCGTTGCTGGTCGACGTGGAACACCCTGTGTAGCTACCTTTTCACCGCCGAACTCCTCGACGCTGTCGCTTCCGGTTGAAGACTGACCCGGTGATTCCGAGGGAATCCTGACCCACCCTGTGAACGATCATGAGGTGTTGAAGGTGGAGGACTGGGCGGATTCGGCGGCTGCATCGGGCCGAGGGTTTGGCGATTCGTGCTATCGCGCGAAGGCTGGGTGTTTCGAAGTACACGGTGAAGAAAGCGGTGGCGTGTCATGCGCCGCCGCGTTATGAGCGGGCGCCGCGCGGGTCGGCGGTGGATGGGTTTGAGCCGGCGATCCGGGCGTTGTTGGCGGAGTTCCCGGAGATGCCGACATCGGTGCTGATGGAGCGGGTCGGCTGGTCGCGGGGCCGGTCGGTGTTCTATGAGCGGGTCGCGGCGCTGCGGCCGTTGTTTGGGCCGGTGGACCCGGCCTCGCGCACGGAGTATCAGGCCGGCGAGCTGGCGCAGTGCGATCTGTGGTTTCCGCCGGTGGATGTGCCATTGGGGTTCGGCCATGTGGGGCGGCCGCCGGTGCTGGTGATGGTGATGGTGTCGGGCTATTCGCGGATGATCACTGCGACGATGATCTCAACTCGGCAGAGTCCTGATCTGTTGGCCGGGCACTGGGCACTGATCTCGCGCTGGGGACGAGTTCCGCGAGCCTTGGTGTGGGACAACGAGTCCGCTGTCGGTAAGTGGCGTGGTGGTGCGCCGCAGTTGACGGATGCGATGAACGCATTTCGTGGCGTTCTGGGCCTCAAGGTGGTGCTGTGCCGGCCCGCTGATCCGGAGGCCAAGGGTCTGGTGGAGCGGGCCAACGGCTATCTGGAGACCTCGTTTCTTCCCGGTCGAATCTTCACCGGCCCTGCCGATTTCAACACTCAGCTCGACCAGTGGCTGATCAGGGCGAACCAGCGCAAGCACCGCCGGTTGCAGTGCCGCCCGGTCGATCGGTCGGACGCCGACCGCGCGGCGATGCTGGAGCTGCCCCCCGTGGACCCGGTGATCGGATGGCGTCATCGACTCGGCTACCGCGTGACCATTACGTGCGTCTGGACGCCAACGACTACTCCGTGCACCCGAACGTCATCGGTCGTCGCGTAGACGTGCGCGCTGATCTCGAGCATGTGGTGATCACCGCGGGGAGCGCGGAAAGGGCAAGCGATCTTCAGCGGCCACGGGTCATTTACCGAGGAGCCGCGGTGATCAGTCTTGCAATCTTTCGGGTGCCTTGCGCCCACTGTCGAACGGCCCTGGTCTCGTTCACTCGGCTGAGGTAACCGATCAGCTTCGCACCGAGCAATTTTCGCCGTGCGGTCACCAGATCCGCGATGCCCCTCACCACAACTTCGTTGTGCGCGGCGAGGTGCGGTGGCTGGTGTTATAGCGTCCACCGCGACGCCAGACCCTGCGGGGACCAAGTCGGCCAGCGCGGTGCGCCGAGCGGGTGGCCAAGGCTCATCTGGGCGACGATGAGGGGGCCTTTGCGTGCGCTGTTGTCATAGACCGTGGCCGAGTCGCACCGGGTGATCGCAGTCGCTACTAGCGCCCAGAGGCGTTGGTAGCGTTGCCGAATTTTGTCTTCGGGCACGTCGTGTCCGCCGGCTTGGACCCGGTGTCTGACCCGTTGCACGGCGAGCTCTTCGGGAATGAGCAGCACGTGCAGGGCGACGGTATATCCCGCGTGGTGTGCGGCGTCGATCAGCTCGAGCTTGGAGGGGTGGGAAAACACGGTTTCGGCGATGAAGGATCGTCCCGTTTCGATCAGTCTCATCCGCGTGTCGGCGGCGACTCGTGCCGCCTGGTAGGCGTGTGTGGTCGGGTCGGTGGGCCAGCGGTGCTTGGCGATCTCGTCGGCGTTGACGAAGACGCTTTTGGGTAGCAATGGCGCGAGGGTGAGTTCGACGAAGGTCGATTTGCCGGCTCCGTTGGGTCCGACGACGAGGTCGAGCCGGTTCATCTAGAGGCTGGTGGTCAGGTCGGGCGGCGTACGCGCCGGCGTTTGGCGGGAAGCGCCTTCGTGCTGCCGTCAGGTCGGTATTCGATGATGTCACCGGCCTCGTCGAGGGCAACGGTGGTGATCCCCCGGTTGGCCAACAGGTCGCCGTAGTGAGCGTTGGCCAGATTTTCTTGGATCGACGCGGCGATCTCGGCGTTGAAGACGACGCCTTCTTCGACACTGAGGTCGCGCAATTCGATCTCGCCGGCGAGCGCGGCTTCGACGCGTTGACGAGCTGCGGTCTGCTGACTCGACACTGCCCGGCCCACTCGCGCCCAGTGGTCGAGCTGTTGCTTGGCTGAGCGGCTTTGGCGCGCGCCTTCAACCGCTGCGCTGTCCAGTAGGTCCGCAGCGAACCGTGTGACCCGATCGGCGGTGTCAGCCATCACTTTTCCGTTCTGTAGCAACCTGATACAAGCGTATCATTTTGCTACACGATCGGCACGGGTCCTGACCGCGGGACAAGTTGGCCGCTCGGCAGACCCCCGCTCCCGGCATTGTCGTGGCTGGTGTGCGCTGAGGCTTCCCGCGCGACAATGAGGGCGTTACGCTAAAGCCGTCCCAAACACCGTGTCCGGGGCTCGAAGACGTGATGCCGCTTTCGGCTGCGCTACCAGACGAGATTGCTTGCCGACACGGTGCGCGGGGTGGCTGGCGTGACGGCAAACCGGGGTCGACGGGCGACGACCCTTGAGCCGCGCCGGTCGCTGTGCCTTTCACCGGGGTCTGGCTGATCGTTGTCTTGCCGCCTCGGCTGGCTTTCTCAAGGACGCCGATCCAGGTGAGGCACGGCTGATGGTGTTGGTCAAGGTGCGGTGCTGACACCGCTCACAACCTCACCTCGATTATTGCTCGTGGGGCAGATGAAAGAGGAGCCGGCCGCCATGGTTGTCGTCGGTGTCGATGTACATAAGGCCACTCACACACTGGTCGGGGTTGACGCCGGGGGCCGCAAACTGGGCGAATGTGTTGTGCACCTTTCTCTATACCGGCGAACAGCTTGCCGCTAATCCAATGCAGCTAGTCGGTCGGCCTAAGCCCGCCAAAAGCTTGCCGAAAGCCCTCCCCCGCACTGCCGTCGAAGCACTGCTAGCCACTGTCGCGCGAGACCGCAATTTGCAACGCGAATCCGACTGGGCTGAGCGTGATCTCGCGATCATCCTGACGGCACTATTAGGCGGACTACGCGCAGAGGAACTTCGCGGAGCCAATGTTGGTGACATACGTACCACCGATGAGGGCGCTGCCGTCATCCACGTCAAGGGCAAAGGCGGAAAAGAACGTAGCGTGCCGATTGAGGCCGAGCTCCTATCGGTCATCCAGACTTACCTGCACAGCCGCGCCGTTCGCTACTCTGCTACCGAAAAGCGCTCAGCCACGGCGAGATCAGAGCTATCGCGCTGGCCGGCACGCTCACCGCTTTTCGTCGGGCGCGATGGTGAGCGCATCACCCAGGGCACACTGCAGTCGCGGATTAAGCGGGCGTTCAAACGCGCCGGACCCGACGCGCAGCCAGTACCCGGTGCGCTTGTGCACGGACTGCGCCACACCTACGCCACGGAGCTTGCCAGCTCCGACGTGAGCGTCTACACACTCATGAAGCTGCTCGGGCATGAATCCATGACGACTTCGCAGCGCTACGTGACCGCTGCCGGGACCGAAGCACGAAGTGCCGCAGCGCAGAATCCTCTTTACGCGCTCATATCGGACGAAGACCAACGCGATCGCTAGGTTATGAGCTACGCACCAAGGGTTTTGCCGTCTCCACGTAGTCTCAAAAGCGCAGGTCAACGACCTTCACGTGTCTGGTCCGCGGTGCGCCGCACCGCGGCGATTCCTGGCGGTTTCACCTTATTTTGTTCCCAAATTCGTTCCCAAATGTCGGTTCCGGTCGAAAAGTGAGCAGGTGATTCCGGGGTGGTTTCCAGCGGTCATTGCAACAGGGGACCGTTTAGGAGGTTAGCAACTCGGTGAAGATCTCGGCTGGCGTTCGGTCATTGAGGACGCGTCGGGGCCGGTTGTTGAGTTCGTTGGCAACGTGGGCCAGCTCGTTGAGGCCGTGACGGGACAGGTCGGTTCCGTTGGGAAAGTATTGGCACAGAAGCCCGTTGGTGTTTTCGTTGGTCCCGTTGCCAGGGGCTGCCCGAATCGCAAAAGTAGACCTTGGCGGCGGTGGCCGCGGTGATCTGCAGGTGGCGGGCCATCTCGCTGCCTTGGTCCCAGGTGGTCGATTGCAGCAGGTGGGTGGGTAAGCCGTCGACCGCTCGTAGCAGTCCGTCATGCAGATCAAAGGAGTCGGGGCGCTGGAGGTAGATGAGTTTGACGAAGCGGGTGTGTCGCTCGACGAGCGTGCCGATCGCTGAGCGGTGCTGAGGGCCGACGATGACGTCACCTTCCCAGTGCCCGGGTTGGGTGCGGTCATACGGTGCGAAGGGGCGTTGGTGCACGCTGAGCATCGGTTCACCGAAGCGGCGCCGGCGTCGGGTAAGCCCCCGCATGTGGGCGCGTCGGTGCGTCCGCTGCGTAGCGGTGAGGCGGCGGGAGGGCGTAGCAGCGGGCTGTTGGGCCGGTATGGGTACGCGACTCCAAGCCGACCGCGGGTAGACGTCACCCGCGCCGCCCTTTGGATGACCTGAGGGGTCCACCGAGAACCGCGTCGTCGACACCTCTCAGACACCACCGGGCCTTTTCACGCCTGTGTCGGTTCTGGGGGCTATCGTCCGTCTTCGCACAGGAGATGGGAGACGAAGTGGGCAAGCGAGGAGACAGGACGCGGCAAAAAATCGTGCGCGCGAACGTAAAAGGCGCCGCCATCAGACGGGTGACCTGTCAAAGGAGTGCTGTGGGGGTAACAACCATGGACTCGATCGGGCTGCAAGCAGGAGTCGCGCCGAGTATTCAGTTTCGGTCGGTTTGGGTGAGCGACTGAACGGTGCGTTCGGAGCGAGCATGCAGCGGGCAGAGCAGTGCTGAGGACGCCCGGAATCGCTGTCTGGTCGGCAACGCTGGATGACGGGCTCCCGATGGCTTCAAAGCCCGGCGCTCCGTGTCGGTGCTCCAAGAATGCCGCGGTTGGATTTCAGCGAATAGAGCGTCTCGTGTGTGGCCACCCGCTCCGTCGCAAGCTCAGCCGAGACCATCGCTTGAGTTTTGAACACGCGCGCGGCGTTGCCAAGCGTGTAGCGCAACGCTTTTGACTCGTGCGGAGCGACGCGTCGGCCGTTGGGATCCCACAGCCAGACGTTGGTATGACGATCCCGGCTCGCCTTTACAATATGTCGGCGAAGTGCTTGGTCACGCTCGTACAGCTCAGTCGAAGCGACGACCAGATTGACGTTTTCCGCCGAAGGCCACGATGCATAATCGATCTCGCGGGCACTGATTCCGAGGATATTCAGCGCAGAGGACTGGGCGGGTTCGCTAAGCATCACCGAGATCTTCCATCCTTGCCTCGCGTGATCGAACAGCCACCCCCCGATGCCGACGACCACATCGTGAGCACATGTGGCGATGGTATGTATTTGGTAGGCCCGCGGCCACTCCGGGGTGATCACGATGCTTGCGCCCACCAAATGTTAGGAACCCCAGTGGTTGTGGGCGCGGACAGGACCGCACACAGATACGTAGTTGAGCCGCCATGGTTGCTTTCACCTGCCCGATCGCGGGCAAGATTTTGGGGGTGGACGCAGGTCGCGGCCTGGTTGAGCGACCAAACTATGAGACGAATGTGAGACCCCTGACGAATTTGCAGTATCTATAACGCAATCCACACGGTAGCCGTGGGTGCATCAAATCGGCCCGATGAAGTCTCACTGGCTGAAACACACCGTCACTGGCTGTGCCGCACCATCCACCGCCGCGCAGGCCAGTGCTCGACAACGATTTCGCCGCAATCACCTTGGCCTCAAACCGATCGCGGGCATCTGATTCAGCCAGCGCAACTTGAGTCTTCTCCATCTCGGCGTTGCGATAACTCACCGTTAGCGAGCATTAGATAATGGTGAACGGGAAGCGATGACCGTCCTTCGAAACGCCAGGACAGCCCATCACCGATTTTGGCCATGGTAACTTCGCGTGGTTCGCGTGTGGGTCGGTGCCCGCTGATACCATTCAGTACCCAACCCTGTTGACTCCCACTAACTTCGACATCGCCGTCAGGTCGATCGCGCGAACGATCGCTTGTCACGGCCGCACTTCGCGGGGGCCGATCAGATCCACCCACGCGCGATCCTGATGTGCCAGAGAAGCGTTCAGCAGCCATCGGTCGCCTTGTCGACTCGCCGAGACGTAGGCACCCCGGGTCAAACAACGGATGCAATTCGAGTGCCCGCAATGCTCCTCGGGCGATTGAGTGGGGACCCACAGTAATTCACAACGAATTCGCCGTATGGTGATGACGTCATCGCCCTCAAAGTCGAGCGCCTGTTGGATCCGCTTGGCATAAATCGGGCTGCGAGTATCCACTCTTCGATCGCGATCTGCTCTATGCCTTCGCGGCTCAATGCTCTTGTGCACCAGGGCATTCCGGGCTGATCGATTATGAATCCGCTCAAGAGCAGCTCTGGTAGGAGCGCTGTGAGTTCAGCGTGGCTTAGTTGGGCGTAGCGAGATGTCATCAGTCGTGGTCCTCTCGTTGTGGTGGCTCCCGAGCCACATCACCTGCCGGGCGGGCCCTTCGAGTAGGTGGCACCCGTGAATTCGTGCGCGCCGCGCTCCGCTGTGGGCCGGCCCAGATCAGGGTGCGTGGGTTGGTCGAAGGCCAGTGGACAACGTGGTGGCGGCTCGGGCCCGGCTTTATCCGCATAGGTAGTCCATCCCTACCCGCCGTCGGTGTCCGATTCGCCGCGCCACGGTGGGTTGATGACGGTGCTCAGGCAGTCGTCTACCCAGCCTCGCAGGGTGCGGGGCCATGTCACCCGAGCGTGAGGAAATATTCACGATCGACCCGGCGCCGTCGGTGTCGACCATGGCTTGCGCGGCTAGCTTGCTCAGCACAAAGGGTGCCACGGCGTTGAAGTGCAGTGCGGTCCCGGGGTATTGCGTCGACGTCACCATCGCGGGCCGGGGTTGTGTGCCGCCGGCATTGTTGACCAGGATGTCGAGCTTGCCGAAGTGGGCCAGCGTCTCGCGCACCAAGTTGGCGAGGTCGTCTTCAACCATCACGTCGGCGATGACCGCCAGTCCACGCTGCCCGGTGGCCTCAATCTGGCGGACGGTTTCGTCAAGATCCGCTTCCGATCGGGCTGCCACGACCACGTTGGCGCCGGCTTCAGCCAGCGCGATCGCAATGGCGCGCCCGATACCCACGCCAGCGCCGGTTGGCCGTTGGGACGCAATCGAAGAGCAGGATGAAACGAACCGGTGTCGGTGGGAAAGTGATCTGCGCTTAAACGTCCTCGAAGCAGATGGCATCGTGGCGGAAGTATTTTTCCCGAACACTTTGCCGCCGTTTTTCCCCTCGTCGGCGGTCTTTGCAAATCAACCCCGGGATCACGCGGAGTACGAGCGGCGAGTGGCCGGTATACGGGCCCATAATCGTTGGGCAGTGGACTTCTGCAATGTGGTACCTGGCCGGCGCAAAGCGCCCGTGCAGATTTTCCTCTTCCACATTGATGACGCATTGGCGGACATTAAATGGGGGCTCGACAACGGTTTAGCCGGCGTCTTGATGCCTGCGATTGCGGCGAAGCATCCACTTGAGGGGCTTTGGTCTCGGCGCTATGACCCGATTTGGAATCTCTGCGAGCAGCTCGACACGCCCGTTGTCCAGCACGTCGGAGCGGGCACGCCCGATATGGGATTCGATCCCGCTGAAGGTGCCGCCCTCATGTATGAGGTCTATTTCTATGCGCGACGTAGCTTTTACCACATGGCCTTTGCAGGTGTATTCGAACGATTTCCGGCGTTGAAGCTCGTAATGACTGAGGAAGGCCTCGCCTGGACGGTGGAAGAGCTGGAAAAACTCGATCATTACTATCGGAATGTACTTGAAAATCCCGAAGTCGACCAAGCGAAGTTCTGCTACGCAGCGCTGAGTGAGCTGTCGAAGTCACCGAGCGAATATTTCCACTCCAACTGTTGGATCGGGGCAACAGCGCTCCCTCCGGCGGAGGTCGGGGCGCTAGAGGTCCTTAATCACGAACAGGTGATGTGGGGCTCTGACTATCCGCACCCTGAAGGAACGACGCCGTTCACCACCGTTGCTCTGCGGGCATCGCTTGCCGAGAGTTCCCCGGAACTATGTCGGCGTCTTCTATCTGAAAACGCAGCAGCGCTATACGGTTTCGACCTCGACCTGCTGAATCCGGTGGCTCAACGTATCGGGCCACTAGTCAGTGATGTCCACACTCCGCTCGACGCGTATCCGGAGGGCTCATTGCTGCCGATCTATATGGGCAACCTGAACCCGCGGGACGGTGAGCAAACCGGATTTTGCGGCCAGGTCGATGCCATCGTGGGCACTAGAGCCTGATGTGACGGGGATGTGTTCTCCTATCGCTTTGGCAGCCCATGCTCGATCTGGGAGATCGATACGGAATGCGAGCGGTACTCGTGACTGAATCGACAGCGCGGTTGCGCGCAAGCCGGGCCGGCCGCTGTTGAAAGAGGTTTGTGGGCACGTGCGGAACGACGCTGACCACGACCCGCTCGAGGATCACCCGTCGACCACTCCCGTGATCATTCGTCGACCGTTCTGATTAGGCGCTGAGAGGTTCGCATGGCTGTCGCTCCCTGGGAAATCGCCGACCGCATACCGGCCGACGATCGCTACCTCCACGTGCTTGTCATTGGTGCGGGCATCTCGGGAATCGACGCCGCCTACCGGATTACCGGACGGAATCCTGGGGCGAGCTACGTGATCCTGGAGCGCCGGGCTCGCATCGGCGGCACCTGGGACCTGTTCCGCTATCCCGGCGTGCGCTCGGACAGCAGCATTTTCTCGTTTTCGTTCCCGTTCGAACCCTGGACCCGGGAGGAGGGCGTGGCCGACGGCGAACACATCCGCGAATACCTCGCCGCCACCGCCCGCAAGTACGGCATCGACCGCCACATCGAATTCAACAGCCATGTCCCTTCGGCGAACTGGGATTCGGCCACCGACACGTGGACGGTCATTTTCGACCGCGACGGGGCGCGCCAGAAGATCCGCTCCCGCTTCCTATTCTTCGGCAGCGGTTACTACAACTACGACCAGGGCTACACCCCTGACTTCCCCGGCGTCGAAAACTTCTCCGGCACCGTCATCCACCCCCAGTACTGGCCCGAGGACCTCGACTACGCCGGCAAGGACGTCGTCGTCATCGGCAGCGGCGCCACCGCCGTCACCTTGCTGCCGTCGCTATCGGACAAGGCCGCGAAAGTGACCATGCTGCAACGCTCCCCGAGCTATGTGGCGTCGGCGTCGAAATACGGCAAGTTCGCCGCTATCGCCCGTAGACTGCTGCCCCGCAGGGCTTCTCATATGGCAATCCGGACGCAAGCTGTGCTGATTGAGGCGTTGTTTTACCTGATATGCCGCAAGGCGCCGACCGTTGTGAAGTGGATGCTCCGACGCGAGGCGATCAGCAGTCTGCCCACCGGCTACGACGTCGATAAGCACTTCAAGCCGCGGTATAAGCCGTGGGATCAACGGATGTGCCTGATCCCCGATGGGGACCTCTATAAGGCCATCAAAGGCGGTCGAGCCGAAGTGGTCACCGACCAAATCGACAGTTTCCAAACCAACGGCATCGCGCTGCGTTCCGGCGGCCATCTCGACGCCGACATCATCGTCACCGCCACCGGTCTGCAGCTCCAGGCGTTGGGTGGGGTCGCGATCAGCCTTGATGGCGTTGAGATTAATCCCGCTGACCGCTTCGTCTATAAGGCGCACATGCTCGAAGACGTGCCCAACCTGTTCTGGTGCGTCGGCTATACCGCAGCATCGTGGACGCTGCGGGCAGATATCACCGCCAAAGCAACGGCTAAACTATTGCGATACATGACCTCTCGCGGGTACACCCACGTTTACCCCCACCGCGGCGACGAGCCAATGGCCGAGAAGCCGTCGTGGGACATCAACGCAGGCTACGTGCTGAGGTCGTTGAATGTGCTGCCGAAGTCCGGCACCAAGCGGCCGTGGGATGTGCGGCAAAACTACCTCCTCGACGCTATCGATTACCGCTTCGACCGAATTAAGGAGGCCAGAGTATTCGGCCGACTTCATGACCGGGCACCTCTGAGGGGCTAAGTGCTACTCGGCTTATTCTAGTAACGGCACTTTTGGGTCTATGCATGCTGTCCGCACGCGACCTCTCTGCCAAAACCTCTCTGCCAAAAACGTGGCCGCGATACGTCAGAATCAACTCGGACCTACCGAGGACCGAGACGCACAAGGTGCTCAAGCGCGAGCTGAGCCAGCAGGGCGTAACCCGAGAGGCTGAGCAGCTCTGGACGCGGGCTCCTCGTACATTCGACTATCAGCGCGCCGAAGAGCGCCATCGCGAGCATGTCAAACGACTTTCATAATCTGAACACCTGTCCTATTTGAACAGCTCAGAAGACAACCACTATAGAACATCGTCGTTGAACTGGGCGGTGGCTACGCGCGTTCACCCGTATTTGGCAACACATTTCGTGAGCTATTGCCATTCCGGGCAGATTCACGCTAACTTGAACAGGTGTCTGGAATAAGCGTGGAAGCGGCTGTACAAAAGCCCGTGCTTCGGCGGAAGAACACCCGCGCTGAGCAAAGCGTGCGCAAGCTGCTCGACGCCGCCGTTGAAGAACTCTCACAGTGCAGTTACGCGGCTCTCACCGTGCGCTCGGTCGCGGCGCGGGCAGCGGTGTCGACCACGACGGCCTACACGTATTTTCCGTCCAAGGACAAGCTGATCGCCGAGACCTACCTACGCCTCCTGCGGGATGCACCCGCTCATGTGGACGTCAACGAAACCGCCGAAGTGCGCGTAAAGGCGCAACTCAGAGAGTTCGTACTGCTCGTCGCCGACATGCCGCTGCTCGCCGACGCCTGCACCATGGCCATCATGGCCGACGACATCGCAGTGGACGATGTTCGCAGCCAGATCGCCGGAGAAATCGGTCGCCGCATCACGTCCTCGCTCGGTCCCGGATACTCCCCGGAGATCGCAGAGACCCTGCACATGATCTTTTCCGGAGCCATGATGCACGCGCGGTCCACCCCCGGCGGCTACCGAAAAGTGGCTGACCAAGTGGACCTGGCGGTCGAGCTCGTCCTGCACTCCGCGCAACCCAAGGGGCTCACGCGATGACTACCGCTATGGTGCCCCGGGTTTCTGGCGGCGAAGAAGAGCACGGCCATCTTGAGGAATTCCGCACCGACCCCATCGGTTTGATGAAGCGCATCCGCGAGGAGTGCGGTGACGTCGGCTGGTTCCAGCTGGTCGACAAGCACGTCATCCTGCTGTCCGGCGCGAGCGCCAACGAGTTCTTCCGCTCGGCCGACGAGGAGCTCGACCAGGCCGAGGCGTACCCGTTCATGGCACCGATCTTCGGCAAGGGCGTGGTGTTCGACGCCAGCCCGGAGCGGCGCAAGGAGATGCTGCACAACTCCGCGCTGCGCGGCGAGCACATGAAGGGCCACGCCGCCACCATCGAGGGCGAAGTCAAGAACATGATCGCCAACTGGGGCGACGAGGGTGAGATCGAGCTGCTCGACTTCTTCGCCGAGCTGACCATCTACACCTCGACCGCCTGCCTGATCGGGCTGAAATTCCGCGAGCAACTCGACTCGCGGTTCTCCGAGTACTACCACGACCTGGAACGGGGCACCGACACACTGTGCTACGTCGATCCCTACCTGGACATCGAGAGCTTCCGGTTGCGTGACGAGTCGCGCGTGAAACTCGTTGCGCTGGTGCAGGAGATCATGGATCAGCGAATCGCCAATCCGCCCAAGAACAAAAGCGATCGCGACATGCTCGACGTGCTGGTGTCGATCCGCGACGAAGAGGGCAATCTTCGCTTCTCCGCCGACGAGGTCACTGGCATGTTCATCTCGCTGATGTTCGCCGGGCACCACACCAGCTCGGGGACGTCGGCGTGGACCCTGATCGAGCTGATCCGACACCCCGAGGCGTACGCCGACGTCCGTAAGGAACTGGACGAACTCTACGCCGACGGCCAGGAAGTGAGTTTCCATGCGCTGCGGTCGATTCCGAAGCTGGACAATGTAGTCAAGGAGACCCTGCGGCTGCACCCGCCGCTGATCATCTTGATGCGAGTGGCCCAGGGCGAGTTCGAGGTGCAGGGCTTCCCGATCCATAAGGGCGATTTCGTCGCCGCGTCGCCTGCGATCAGCAACCGGATTCCGGAGGACTTCCCCGATCCGAACGCGTTCAAGCCGGACCGCTACAACAAGCCCGAGCAGGCCGACATCGTCAATCGGTGGACGTGGATTCCGTTCGGCGCGGGCCGGCACCGCTGCGTGGGTGCGGCGTTCGCGCAGATGCAGATCAAGACGATCTTCTCGGTCCTGTTGCGCGAGTACGAGTTCGAGATGGCACAGCCGGCCGACAGCTATCACAACGACCACTCCAAGATGGTCGTGCAGCTGGCCCGGGCCGCCAAGGCCCGCTACCGCAAGCGCAGTGCCTAGTGGTCCGTCTGCGATTTCATCTGGCGGAGGGTGTCGTATGAAGCGACGTCGGCTCGAACCGCTGCAGCGGCGTCTACCCGTTCAACGTGATTGCATCACGCTGGCGAAGTCGATCGCGACCTTAGATCACCTTTCGGGCGGCCGGGTGGAGGTCTGCGCGGGGTTCGGCTGGAACCTCGACGAATTGGCCGACCACAGGGTTCCGGCTGACCGGCGACGGACCATGCTTCGTGAGTACCTCGAAGCAATGCGGGCGCTGTGGACAACGGAGGAAGCGTCCTACAAGGGTGAATTCGTCGACTACGGACCTAGCTGGGCATGGCCGAAGACCGTCCAAAAACATGTCCCGGTGCTCATCGGCGCCGCCGGCACCAGCAAGAATTCAGGTGGATCGCGAAGCATGCCGACGGTTGGATGTCGACCCCCGCTGATGCTGACATCGACGAATCAGTCAAATCCTTGCAGGCCGAGTGGGATTTGGCTAGCCGTACCGGACGGCCGCGGATCGTGGTACTCGACATGCACAAGCCCGACCGACCGCGACTGTCACGATGGGCGGACCTCGGTGTCTGCGAAGTGGCCTACGGGTTGCCTGACAAGTCGACAGACGAGGTCGAGGCACATCTCACCAAATTGAGCGACAGACTCGACTCCTTCGGCTCGATCGGCGTCGCCGCCGCACGCTAAACGCAATCCCGCCCACCGTCGCCACCTATCGAAAGACAGCCCGCCCATGACGTCTCGCTACGCACAACTGAATCAAGTCGAGCTGGCTGCGCTGCTCCCCGAGCTTCTGCTCATCGGATTCTGGATTGATCGTGCCGGCATGCCCTGGTGCACCTTCGAATTCGGCCGAGAGATCATGGAGCAGATCGCAATAGACGAGTGGGTGGTCGCAAGTCCTATCTACGCCAAGCGAATTCAGAAGGCGCTGGACTTCGAGGGCGACGACGTACCGACGATCTTCAAAGCTATGCAATTCGACATCGGCGCGCCGCCGCAGCTCATGGACTTCCGCTATGCTCTGCACGACAGCAATCACGGTGAGTTCTGGCTCGATCATTGCGGCGCCCTAGTCGATCTCGAGCCGTTGGGGAACGATTACGTGCACGGGATGTGCCACACCATCGAAGACCCGACCTTCGACGCGACCGCGATCGCCACGAACCGACGTGCCCAGATGCGGCCGATCCATCGACCCCCGCGTGTCCCCAGCGACCGCCATCCCCACTGTGCATGGACGGTCACGATTGAAGACCACTACCCAGAGGCCACCGATCCGCCAGGCCTAGCGGCAATGCGACAAACACGTATCGCCACGCTGGAACTGGACCCGATCGACCGCACCGAGCCCGGCAAGTCCGACTACGCCGGCGATCTCGTCAGCGACGTCGACTTCCGCGAATTCTCCCATTCGGCGCTGGTACGCCTTGCCGACGAGGTATTCGTCGAAATGCATCTCTTGGCTTTGGGTTTTCACCGGGCCTTGCAACAGCGCTGCGACCCCGAGAACGCACGCTCCATCTACACCGCCCAACTGATCGGCTTCAGTGCCTTTGCGGCCGAGCGGCTGCGCGATGCGCTCGGCGTAACGGCTGACATTGACGGCGCCATGAAAGTTCTCGAGTCGCACCCGCTGATCAACCCGGCAGCTTACGTGACAGCCACAATCACCAACGATGCGCTGACAGTGACACGCTCGCCAGCCCACGACGACGCTGCCTGGATCTCGCTGGTAGGCCCCAACGAAATTCGCCCTTTGCAGGCAATCGTGCGCGCTGTGAGTCCCACTCTGGACGTCGAGATTTCCGGTGATGGCGAATGCTGGACTGCACGAGTGACCGACGGCCATGCCCCAGTACCTGAATCGCCCGAAGTCAGGATGGGAAAAATTGGGAGTGCCCCGGGCTGGAAATTCGAACAACGACGATCACTACCCCTGACAGTGCTGTGAGGCCTGGCTGACATGAAACCGGTGGCACCAGCCATTCATTCAACGAAAGGACCGCAACGGTGGCCGACCGTTTGAGGAACAAGGTAGCGATCGTCACGGGCGCGGGCAGCGGCATCGGCGCAGCCACGGCCTGCGCGATGGCCCGTGAGGGCGCCTCCGTCGTCGCCGCGGAAATCAACGCCGACAACGCAATTGCCGTCGTTGACGAAATCCGATCAACGGGAGGGTCCGCTGTAGCCTCACGCACTGATGTAACTCAAGACGCCGAAGTCGCGGCGATGGTCAAAATCGCAATCGACGAGTTCGGTCGGCTCGACATCATCCATAACAACGCGGGCGCGGCTCAGGAGGCAATCGACACTGACGTCGTCGACACCCCAGAATCGGCGTGGCGGCACGCTTATGACGTCGATCTCATGGGCGTGGTATTGGGTTGCAAACATGCCATCCCGGAGATGGTGAAGACAGGAGGCGGCTCCGTCATCGTGACCGCCTCAGCCGGACCGCTCTTTGGCAGCAACACCCTCATCGCTTATGCCGCCGCGAAAGGCGCAGCACTCGCGGTGACCAAGTACATCGCAACAAGCCATGGCCGCCAAGGGATCCGCTGCAATGCCATCGCACCGGGACTGGTACTCACCCCCGGCGCCGAGAGCGTATTTCCCAGCCAAGGCCTGTTGGATGCAATCGCCCGCCACCAGACCCTGCAAGGCTTCATCCGGCCTGACGACGTCGCACACCTCGCAGTCTTCCTTGCCAGCGACGAATCGCGATTCATCACCGGTCAAACTCACATCATCGATGCGGGTGCGCTGACGATGGGGTCCGCGGTGCCCGACGTCAATGATGTAGTCAAGGAGCTCTTAGGTGGCTAACGATTCACAGTCCGCCGACGCGGACTGTAACCCGCGGTCGGACAGCGTAGTTCGCGCTCAGGGCGCTCACCCCGTCACTGTGCTTTCTAGACTGGACCTGCACGACGCGGACCATGGAGAGTCGCGCAGATCGGGGGTTATCGAGCGAGTCACGTTGGTGATGGAGGTATTTGGCCCGCACCGACAGTCCGCGCGCCTTGAGGAGATCGCCGAACGCAGCGGACTCCCCCGGTCGACCGCATTCCGCATTCTGCGTCAACTCGTCAATCTTGGCTGGCTCGAGCACGGCGCCGACGGCTTCCGGCTAGGAAAGAGGCTGCGAAAGATGCACGGGTGCACATTGGACTACACCGACATTCGAGCAGCGGCATCGCCCGTGCTGACGGAGCTGAATCTCAAGACCGCGGCGGTGTGCCATCTCGCAGTGCCAGACGGTAGCTTCGTGCACTACCTCGACAAGGTCGGAGGCGCAGCAGCACACAGCGTACCGTCCCGCGTCGGCGCGCGGCTGGGCGCCGACGAGACCGTGTCCGGCCTAGCCATCCTCGCCCAACTAACACCCGAGGACGTCGACCAGCGCTACGCCGATGACCGCCGCAAAACCACCCGCGATGGAATGTGCATCGAACACCTCCACATGCGACTCGAACGCGTGCGAAGACGACGAGGGATAGCCTTTTCGGACGCGAGCCGTTGCGGCATGGGAATCAGTTCGATCGCCGCACCCGTGCTAGGACCCGATGGCGCGGTTGCCGCCATCTCGCTGGCCGCATACCAGTCCACGTGGATCGAGACTCTGGGCCCGGTCGTCGCCGCGGCCGCGAAGGCAACCAGTGCACGCTTGTTTCACCATTGGGGAACAGAACAATTAGCCCGGTAACCCGGGACCGGAAACCAGAGGAAAGTCGATGAAACGACCGATACGCGTCTTTCAAGTTGCCACCGGCAACGTCGGAACAGAGATGATCGGCCGCATCCTGGGCCACTCCGACCTCGAACTCGTCGGATTACACTGCTACACACCAGAAAAGGTCGGGCGCGATGCCGGCGAGATCGTTGGGCTACCCGCGATCGGAATCCCGGCGACGGGCACGATCGCCAACTCATTGCGGCCACACCCGATGTGGTCACCTTCCATGGCATCTTTCCAGACTTCGACTTATACGAACGCGTCCTGGAATCGGGCATCAACATTGTGACCACCGCAGACTGGATTACCGGTCACCATCGCGAGCAGAACCACCCGCACCCCTCGGGAAAATCGCCGCGGCTCGTGATCGAAGAAGCCTGCCGCCGCGGCGGGGCAACGTTTTACGGCACCGGTATGAACCCCGGTCTGTGCCACATACTCGGCGTGATCCACAGCTGCGATGTCGCGCAAATCAAATTCGTCAACGTCACCGAGTCGACTGACGCATCGTGCCATCACTCCGCAAAGACATGGTATAATTGTGGATTCGCCCGTCCCGTAGACGATCCGGCGGTGCCACAGAAGCTGGAAGTAGGCACGCGCGTATACGCCGACGGCGTCTACCTGCTCGCAGATTGCTTCGGTGTGGAACTAGATGGACCGCCCGAGTTCGAATACGAACTCGGGGCATGCACCGAAGACATCGACTTGCAGTGGTACTTCCTACCCAAGGGCTCACTGGGTGCGTGCCGCCTGCGCTACATCGGCAAGGTCGACGGGATAGCGCGCATCGAATCGGTGATCGAATTGGCTATGAGCCCGAAAACCAGTCCGGAAGTGAAGATCCGAGGCTGCTACATCACCAAGATCGATGCAGATCCGGTGATCTACAGCAGGCACCTGATCCTTCCTCGACCCGGCACCGACTTCTCGACTCCCGAGGCGCTCGCGTCGGTCGGTATGACCGTCACCGGCATGCCGGCGTTGAACTCCCTTCGTGCCGTGGTCGAAGCCCGCCCCGGATGCATTACCAGCGCTGATCTCCCATTGCGCGCCTTCGCCGGCAGTTTCGAAACGATCCAATGAAATCCGGAGGTACGCGGTGTTCGACTAACGGGCCACCGGTAGCCGCGTAGACCATCAAGATGGCCCGGCAGCGTTCACAAGGTGGCGGTTAGGGATCCGCAATGGCCACCAGCCGACGCTGCCTGAAGCGCCTTGCGCAACGCCCCATCGTGGGCGGCGTGCCCTGCGGCTGAAGGACCACCGCATCGCGTGGTCGCAAAACGCTGTCAGCAAGGATTCTCACATCGGTTGGAAGATCACGATGGCTGTCACGGCGGCGACCGGCCGGCCTGCACGACAACGCCATACGCGATGTTAGACCGCAGGCTGACCGACGGCCGTCGGGTAGATGGCGGTCGGTATTCAAGGCTGCTGAAGGCTCTTTCGACCATGTAACTGGCGCTGGTGATCCGTCGGCCACGGTCGGAGACGAGCAGCGCAACGACCTCGGCGGGTCGCGCCGAGGCGACGCATCTCAACGCCGGCCAACATGGCATCAACTGGTGCGCCGAGGACGTTGGCGAACTCTTGCCGTCGGCGCCCAAGTAGTTAGGTCTGCATCGCTGACGCTGGAAACCTATGAGTGGATCAGTTAAGTGCTTGTGCCGGACAATAACTCGTCGTTGCGTGCAGGGACGGTGATGGCGGTCAAGGCGCGCCCGGTGGCCCGTCGCAGGAGGCCGCCTCGGGCTTCCCTACGGCTGGTGGCAGCTTCGAGCCATCACGAATGGAGCTCAATTAGCCCAGCAGGTGATGGCGCAGAGTGTCGGCAATCCAATCGCGGTAGCGCTTTTGGGACCAGCCACGAGTGGCGACCAGGGTATGGTGCAGCCCGGGATCGTTGTAGACCCAAATGATGTCACGGGCCGTCGCGCGCGTTAGTCCCTTGCGCAGTCCGCCGCGGTCGGCGAGCAGATCGACGATCTGGCCCGCGCCGGTGAAGCGTTCCTCTCCGGTGGTGACCCACAGTTGGTGAACCTCGGGGTCGCAGCCGGTGGCCGAGACGATAACCTGATAGATCGGTGACACACGCTCGGCGGCATCCGCGACAATCCGAGTGTAGGCGGACACGATTTGGACAGGATCGGTCAGCTCGAACAGCCGTCGAGCCTGCGGTCGGTCGAGCAGCGGGACGGGTTCATCATCGCCGACGACCGCACGGTCATAGGCAGTTTTGAGTAGCCAGGATTTCCCGCCGGCCGCGGCAAACACTGTGGAGCGTCCCACCCCGGCAGTATCGGCGATGGCGTCAATCGAGGTGCCTGCGTACCCATATTCGACGAACAACTGCGTTGCGGCGTCGAGCACGAGCTGGCAAGTCGCTGCCGCTTGCACCGCCCGTAGCCGTGAGTGGTAGGGCCTCCGTGTGGCGGGCCCATTTTTCGCCGGACTCATAATTTATTGACAATACCTTCAGAGTTCGATAGGGGTGCGCCAGGGGCGCAGGCGTTTGGGGTTGAACTCCGTGATGTCGCTGTACGTCGCGTTGGCCATTGACCTTTCGGGGTCGGTGCCGAAGATTCCCCGTAGCCGAATGATGCAGAACCCGGCGACCGCCACGACGGCGAGGATCGGCATCCGTCGACGTGTCGCCTGTTTGTCAAACGAGATTCCCTTCATCCCCGACCTTTCGAGACCCGGCGTAACGATTTCCGCAGCCGGCTCGTCCACCGGCGCACTCGGCATCGGTGCAGATGCCGCGCCGTTCCGGGCCAGACTTCGTCAACCCACAAGACAGCACATCCCCGACTGTCAGTCTATTGAGCATACGAGCAGTATGTGTAATTTTAAGCGGCGATATTCCGGGGGCGGAAGTGTCCACACAACAAATGTGGTCCCCACACGCGCTGTCAGGCCAGGTTCGATCGCGCTCCGCTCGGCCCATCGGGAAATTAGTTGGACCATCAGAATGTTAGACGTACTGTGAGTATGATTAATATGTGGGGAGCCCAGGGCCCCGCAGGAAGGATTCTCTGATGATCGACCTCCGCGCTAAGTACGGCAGATACGCCCTCGTCACCGGCGCGTCGTCGGGCATCGGCGCCGAATTTGCCGCCCAGCTCGCCGACACCGGTTTCGACCTCGTCGTGGTGGCGCGGCGCCGTGACCGCCTAGAGGCATTGGCCGACAAGCTTCAGAGCCGGACCGGGCGGCACGTGTTCGTAGCGCCTGCGGACCTCGCCGCCCCTGGGGCGGTCGATGATCTGATGAGGCAAACTAGCGATCTAGACATCGGGCTGGTGGTGGCGGCCGCCGGGGTGATGGTGGCAGGCAAGTTCGTCGACAACGATTATTTCGCCGAGACAGCCACCGTGCAGGTCAACGTTCTTGCGCTGATGCAGCTCACGCAGCGATTTGGCGCGGCGATGGCGCGCCGAGGCCGGGGCGCATTGATCTTGGTAGCCTCCACCGTCGGCCATGCGGCCGTGCCCTATACCGCGAATTACGCGGCGAGCAAGGCCTATGTCTCGTCGCTGGGGCGGGCGTTGCATTACGAACTGAAACCGGCCGGAGTGGACGTCTTGACTCTGGCGCCGGGGCCGACCGACACCGAGGGCTTCCACGACGCCGAGGGCATCGATTTCACTGCGCTGCCAATGCCTGTGATGCCAACCGAGTCGGTGGTGCGCTTCGCGCTGAAGAAGCTTGGGCGACGAGCACTAGTCATTCCCGGCGTGATGAATCGCTTCGCCGACCGGCTGGGCAAGTTCGTGATCCCGAGCTCGTGGATGACCGCGCTGTTCGGGCGGATGTTGGCTAAAGCCACCGCTCTCGCAGGGCCCACACCGGTCGCTATTCGTGGGGATCAGGCGTCATGACCGCGCCGGCCGATGCGGACTTGATGCGCGCGGCGCAATACGACCGCTATGACCCGCCGGCAATGCTGCGGACACACAGCGTGGCGATCCCCGAGCTGCGGCCCAAACATGTTTTGAGGCGCGTCGCTGGCACCAGCGTCAACGCCGCGGACATCACGATCCGCACAGGCAAGCTGCGCCGGCTGACAGGTCGCCGATTCCCGCGCGGCACCAGGGTTCACTTCACCGGCCAGGTCGTCGACGTGGGCGCCGAAGGCTGTCTGACATCAGCTCGGCCCCCCGGGCCCTGCAGGGCGGCGGGTTGGGCAAAGCAAGTCATCGTCGCCAATCCGATCCCGTCTGACACCGTGCCACGACCGTCAACGACCGGGTAGAGCCGGCCTCACCAAAAGCGCTAAGCAACGTGATCGGGGCAGACGGATAGCTACACGCCAGCCAAAAAGGCTGGCGCTCAACCGATCCGCAACCACGAAAGGACACGACCAATGACCCCTCGACCGCTCAAGCTCGGTCTGCAGTTGATCGGCCTAAACTCGGTGCCCGAAATGGCCGAAGAAGCACGCCGCGCCGAGGAACTCGGTTTTGACGTAGTGCTGCTCGGCGACCATCTCGGCATGACCGCACCCTTGGCGCCGTTGCCGATGCTGGGCGCAGCCGCTCCCAGCTTGCAGGTGGGCAATATGGTGCTCAACACTGCCTTCTACCGTCCCCCCCTACTCGCCCGCGACCTGGCCAGCGTGGACTCGGCAACTGGGGGGCGGTTGATCATCGGGCTCGGAGCCGGCTACATCGAGCAGGAATTTGCCGCCGCCGGACTTCCGTTCCCCAGCCCCGGTGCCCGGGTGAAGCTGCTGACCGAACACGTCACCGAAATCCGCAGGCTGCTCTCGGATCCCGCCCACATTCCTGCCCCGGTCCAGGCCCCTCCGCCGATCATGATCGCCGGAGCCGGCGACAAGCTGCTCACCATGGCCGCTCAGCACGCCGACGTCGTCGCGGTTGGATCGATGGGCTCCGAAGCTGATCTGGCCGAACGAGTCGCCTTCGTCAAAAACGCCGCCGGAGCGCGCGCCGACGACATCGAGCTTCAGTTCGGCTTCTTCCAGGTCTCCATCGACGACCCCAGCGACCTGTCGATTCTCAACATGGTCGCACCCGGCGTCCCCGAGGTCGAACTGCGCAAGCTCACCACGCTAATCGATGTCCCCGTCGAAGCAGCCGTCGAACGGGTTCAGCGCCTCCACGAGGAATTAGGGATCAGCTACTTCACCTTCAACAGGACACCCGGTACATCCTGGGACACCTTCGCAAAGCTCGTGAGCACCCTGCGATAAGACATGCTGCACGACAACGCCACCAGGCTCTCCGACGCGACAGAGGCCACCCCCGCGCCTCGCGGGACTCGGCGTTGAGAGGATGCCGTGGGCATTGACGCCGCCGCCGACGGCCCCCGACACGTCGCTGCGCTGCTCACCAGCATGGGTCCAAAAGGCCGCAGAAGCGGCTGGGACAGCTCACTACTCTCCCATTTGATGGCGCACCGTTCACGCATCCGCCATTCCTGTGAGACAACCGCCACCGTCGGCTCTGCCATCGCGCCGCCCACGCTTGCTAATCAGGCGGCCTCGCCCACCGGACGAAGCGTCCGTCCCTACGGAGCCCAGGTCACCCGCTAGAAATCGCCTTCCACGAAAGCCATGACACCGAAATCACCGGCGCGGCATGCTATTCAACGTCGAGGCAATGTCGCTTGCGAGGTCGCCAAGTCGCCATATTTCCTCACTTGACTAAATGCCCATATGTACGTCACGATGTGATGGACAGACACTGGAAGAGGTGATAAATGCGTTTCACGTTCTCGGACTCGATGACGCGTTCGGAGTACGTGCCTCGCCTTGCGGTAGCCGCCGAGGCGGCCGGGTATGACGGGTTCACGATTCCCGATTCCATCGGGTATCCCGAGCATTCAGATGCCGTGTACCCCTACACAGCCGACGGTGATCGCAGCTTCCTTGAGGGCAAGGAGTTCATCGAACCCTTCGTCCTGGCCGCCCATCTCGGCGCGATCACCCAACGTATCCGCTTCAACACCTTCGTGGTCAAGTTCCCAGTCCGCTCACCGGTATTGGCCGCCAAGCAAGCCTTCTCGGTTGCCAAGCTGACCGGCAACCGACTCGGCCTCGGTATCGGCATCGGCAGTAGCCCCTTCCCTGACGACTACCTGATGGCCGGCGTAGACCCAGCGCACAAGGGTGCTCGCCTGGACGAGACGATCACGGTATTCCGGGGACTAGAGGGCGGCGACTTCTTCGAGTTTCACGGACGCTTCTACGATGTCCCCTCGATGAAGGTGTGCCCAGTGCCGACTCAACCCATTCCTTTGCTTATCGGCGGACACTCAGAGGCAGCTCTGCGCCGCGCCGCCACCAAGTCCGACGGATGGATGCATGCCGGCGGGCCTCCTGAGCTTCTCGAGAGCATGGTCGGGAAATTGCACGCGCTGCGCGCTGAGTCGGCAAAGGCCAACGAACCCTTCGAGATTCACGCTGCAAGCCCAGATGCTCGGACAGTCGACGGGTGCAAGCGTCTTGAGGACATGGGTGTCACCGATGTGGTGATAGGCATCCGAAATCCCTACATCGTCGGCGTCGATCCGCAGCGGCTGGAGACAAAACTGGCCAAGTTGGAGAAATTCGCCGAAGACGTCATCAGCAAAGTCAACCGCTAAGGCATCCTGTGAAGAACCTCTTCTACTTCGACTGGCGTACCTGGTGGACAATGATCCGGCTAGTTCGCCGCGAGCAGGACCCTGCCCGGCGTCGCCGTCACTATCGGACACTTTGCGTCGTCGTCCCAGCCATGGCAGCGCTGCACGCGGTCACGTTCGCGCTCGACCCGATCTTCTTTCCCGCCCTGCGCCGCACCGAAATTCGCAAGCCGGTCTTCGTGGTCGGCCACGCTCGCAGCGGTACGACTTATCTGCACCGCATGCTCGCCAAGGATCCGCGTTTCTCCTATGTGTTGTTGTGGGAGATGTTCTTCCCGTCACTGATCGAAAAGAAGCTGCTGCGGGCGGTGCTGCGCTGGGACCAGCGGCTAGGCGGTCGGCTGCGCAACCGGATCGACAAGCTCGACCAGCGACTCTTCGGCAAAAGCAACAAAGTTCACGAGTCGGGGCTTTTCGCGCCCGAGGAGGATGAGTTCCTGCTTACTCTGTCCTGCGCATCAGGCTTTTGGGTCGTGCAATATCCCTTTGTCGAGGAGCTGGACTTCTACTATGTCGACGACCGGTGGCCGACCGCCAAGCGCGATCGCGTGATGCGATTCTATCGGGAGTGCATACGCCGTCAGCTGGTGCTCAACGGCCCTGGAATGATGCACCTTTCGAAGGCGCCCGTTCACTGTGGTCGGGTGGAAAGCCTCATCCAGACTTTTCCCGACGCCCGCTTTGTGGTCCCCGTGCGCAACCCGTACGAGACCATTCCGAGCTTCCTCAAGCTGATGCAGTTCGCCTGGTCGGCGCGCAAGCGCTCCGAGGACGACATGCGCACCTCATTCCGGTCGTTCGTCAATTCCTCGTATCACTATTACCAGCACCCGCTCGATGTGCTCGAGGCTCATCCCGAGGTCCCAAGCGTGGTCGTGGACTACCGCGACCTGGTCACCGATCCGGCCGGCACGATGCTGCGCGTGTACGACGAGATTGAGATCGACATGGTGGCAGAACAAGAGAAGGCGCTCGCTGAGGAAAAGGGCCGCGAGTACCGGTCTGGACACAGTTACAGTCTGGAAGAGTTCGGCCTGGAAGCGGATGAGATACGCACGCGGTTGGCGCCGCTGTTCGAGCGTTTCGACTGGGAGACCGAACATGCCGGCTGAGCATGCGGATGCATTGCGCGCCGCCTGGGACGAGATGATCGATCAGCTGGGCCGGGCGCGGGAGGCCCTCGAATCACCCGAGTTGCATGCGCCACCAGAGGCCGGACCACGCGACCTGGCGGAGGGTTACCGGTACCTGCTCGGTTTCGTCTACTCCGCCGTCGAGCGCGCCTTTTTCGGGAACCCCGACTTCCCCTACTTCCGCCGCAGCCTCCAGGTACTCAATAAGGCCACCATCGAGAACTCCGACGCCATGTACCTCTCAACGCCGGTGGACGGTCGGTCCTCCTACCTGATCTCCGGTCGTGTTCAGGATTGGCGACACTGGCACGGGTCACGGCCTGCGCCAACGGGTCCCATTGCACCGCAATATCTGATCATCGAGGCTCACACCGGTTACGCCGGCGACAGCGGCGATCTTGGCGAACTTCAGCCCGGAGCACGCGGCAACACCGGCAAGCTGGACTCAGCCGAACTGCTCATCGGAGATGACGGCCGCTTCGAGATTCTGCTTGCGCCAACCCGTCCGGATGGGTACATCGGCAACTTCATTGCCACCCAACGCATCTCACGCGGTAGCGGCATGACGTTTTACGCCCAGCACGTGACGGTGCGGGTGCTCTTCCATGACTGGGCGCGGGAAGAATCGCCCGAGTTGCTGATTCACCGACTGGACAAGGTTGGTGAACACCCGCCGGCGCTGGACCCGGTCACCGCGGGTGCTGCACTGCGTCGGATCGGAGAGATCGTCGACAACCAGATCCGCTTCTGGAACAAGTTCTACGACGTGGTGCTGGAGGCCCACGGTGATCGCAACGGTGACGGAGCTACCTTCATGCCGCGCAACGACTTCAACGCCCCCGCGGGTGCGTCACTCGCGACCGGCGGCGGGCAGAGCACAAACGTCTATGCCGGCGGCGTCTACGAACTGGCCGACGATGAGGCGCTGCTCATCGACACCGAGGTGTTCAAGCGACCCGAGTACATGGGCTTTCACCTATCCAACATGTGGGGCGAGTCGCACGACTATGCCAACCACGTGAGTAGCCTCAACGGCACGCAAACCCGACAGGACGACGACGGTCACTACCGCTACGTTGTGGCCCACAGTGACCCCGGCGTCCCGAACTGGTTGGACACCACCGGGCTGCGTATGGGTTTCATGGCGATGCGCTGGACCTACTCTCAGCCCACCGATCGTCTGCCGACCGTGACCGTACGCAAACTCGCCTTTGACGAACTGCGCGACCACCTTCCCCCCTCCACACTTCGGGTGTCGCCCGATCAGCGTCGCGAGCAGGTACGCGTCCGCCAAGAGCACGTCCAACGCCGTTACCGGCAGTACTGATGTCAGTGCTTATGAAAGGAACATCATGACCGACAACTTCACTCGTGGCGAGATCGAGGCGTTCTGGGCAGGTTGGTTGGAGGTGAACCGCGAGGCCGAGCGAACGCGCGATTGGGAGCCCCTGGCCGACTGGTATTTCGAGAACGCCACCTATGGCTGGATGTTCAGCCCGGACGAGCACTTCATGGCGATGGGCCGCGACGAGATCCGCCGATGGGCGCTGGGCACGGAGATGGAGGGGCTCGACGGGTGGCATTACGACTACATGGCCACTGTCATCGACGAGAAGAACGCCATGATCGTCGGTTTCTGGAAGCAGATGTCGGGCCTGCTCGACGACGACGGTCAGGAATATGAAATCCGTGGCATCGGCGGCAGTTGGTTTGGAGTGGCGCGCGACCAGACAGACGGCGAAATCCGCTTCTCTTGGCAACGCGACTGGTTCGACTTCGCATCGACAGCGCACACCTTCGTCCAGGTCGCGAAATCGGGAAAGGCTCCACAAGCATTCCTGGACCGGATTGCGATACCGAGCATGCAGATGCCCGGTCACGTGCGTTACGCAGACCTGCCTTCGACGTTGTGGCCGCCGCCGGTCGAGGCGGGGCAGTTCGTCACCCAAAACGCGCTGGGTCAGTGACTGTGGGCGCGCGGCGGCCGAGGCGTTCGTGACGCAGCAAATCCAGCGGCGCCGCGGCCCCCGAAGCGACGTCGACGTGCGCGATGTCATCCTCGACGCCACCGAGGCGATGGCCGGGCACACCAACCCCGATGCCGTGTCGCTGCGTGCCATCGCCCGCGAGGCGAACGTGGCTCCGCGGGCGCTGTCCTACCATTTCGCGTCAAAGCGCGATCTTTTGGAAGCCGTGGTACGACGCCGCTCCGGCGTGATCTCCGAGCGCATCATGGAGAACCTGGTCGCACTACGAAACCGCGACGGCGCCATCGCCATACGGGAGGCGGTCGAGGCGGTGTTGATGCCCATCGTCGAGCTTTTCGAGCGTGAACCCGTCGGCGGCGTGCGTTGGATACGGGTCTTTTCGACGCTTAGTCACACCGAAGAGCCAGCCGATGTCGTACAGGTGGGCTTCGATCCCGCGGTTGCAAGCCTGTACTTCGAGATCGCCGAGCGGGCGCTCGGCGAGGCATCCGACAGCGGCGCACGACGGCGCATCGGTCTGGGCATGCTCAGCATGCTCGAGGTGCTCAGTCGAGTCGACCAACCGGTGTACGGCAGACCACTAGGTGAGTCGGGGCTAGACCCCGACTTCGTCGAACAACTTGCCATCTTCACCAGCGCGGGCATTGCCGGGTGATCTGAGGTCGAAAGGGACACAATGACTGCACACGAACATGAAGCACCGCGGCCGCTCGAGGGCCGAGTCGCCTTGGTGACCGGAGCCAGCCGGGGCATCGGAGCCGCAATCGCGAAGCGGTTCGCCTGTGAGGGTGCCGTCGTCGCCGTGGCCGCCAGGAGTCTGGATCACACCGCGCAGGGTGTCATTCCCGGGACTCTGCGGGAGACGGTGGCCGAGATC
>NZ_BAAGDE010000035.1:0-64043 GCF_054660795.1 Mycobacterium sp. MUNTM1 | reverse complement strand
GGGCGCTCTGGGCACGTTGGCCGCGGGCTCGTGGCAGAGCGCGCGCTTCGCGCTGCGCCAGGAAGCGGCGACGCCCGCCTGCGCGGGCAGCTGCGCCGGCTGCACGCAGTCGTGCGAGTGAACTGACGCCGGGGGAGTGGCCCTAGTTCCGGCTGATGTCGATGGGGTGGGTGGCCAGCAGTGAGAGCGGCAGCGGCTGGCGCCGCAGGACTTGGCCCCACAGGTCGGACCTCGGTCCGACGAGCACGTCGGAGGGCAAGGCGGACAACACAATCCAGTCGTCGCGCTCGATCTCACCTTCCAGCTGACCGATGGTCCAGCCCGAGTACCCCGCGAAGATTCGCACCCCTTCGACCAGCGGCGCGATCACGTCGGGCTCGGCGTCCAGGTCGACCATGACGACCCGGCCGTCCACGTGCCGCAAGCCCGGCACACCCTGGGGATCGGCGCCGACCCGCAGCGTCGCCAGGCACAGCGCCGCGTCACGCTTCACCGGGCCGCCGATGAACATCGTCTTCGGCTTGGCGGACAGCTTGGTCCACTGGGGCAACACGTTGTACACCGCGGTTTCGCTGGCGCGGTTCAGGACGACACCCAGCGTGCCGCCGTCGTTGTGCTCGACGATGTAAATCACGCTGCGCCGAAACGTCGGTTCGAGGAGATCGGTGTTGGCGAGCAGCAAAGTGCCCGCACGCACTCGTTGCGCGGCAGGTGCGACGTAGTCCTCTGGATCCTCCGGCGGCGGCACCCCACCATCATCGCATCCGTCGCATCGTGGCCCAGGGCAATCGAGAGCCTCGGCCATGGAGATTTGTACTGTTATTGGGACGGCTCTGATCGCGCGAGCTTTGCCAGCCCCAATCGTGGAAGTCGGTTTCGGTGATCCCAACCCGGATGCAGTCCAGTGCACCCGTCGAAGTTTGGCGGTCCGTGCGTGGTTTGCCGGATTTCTGGCGGCTGCTGCAGGTGCGCGTTGCGAGCCAATTCGGTGACGGCCTGTTTCAGGCGGCCCTGGCCGGTGCCCTGCTGTTCAACCCGGATCGGGCCGCCGATCCTCTCGCCATCGCCCGCGCCTTCACGGTCCTGTTCTTGCCGTACTCGCTGCTCGGGCCGTTCGCCGGGGCGCTGATGGACCGATGGGATCGGCGGCTGGTGCTCGTCGGCGCCAACGTGGGCCGGCTGATCCTGTTCGCCGCGATAGGCACCATCCTGGCGGTGCGGGCCGGTGACCTGCCGCTGTTGCTTGGGGCCTTGTTCGCCAACGGCCTGGCCCGCTTCGTCGGGTCCGGGCTGTCGGCGTCGCTGCCGCACGTGGTGCCGCGCGAGCAGGTGGTGACGATGAACTCGGTTGCCACCGCGTCCGGGGCCATCGCGGCGTTCGTCGGCGCCAACTTCATGCTGGTGCCGCGGTTCATCTTCGGGTCCAGCGACAAGGGCGCCTCGGCGATCGTGTTCCTCACGGCGGTGCCCGTGTCGATCGCGTTGCTGTTGTCGTTGCGGTTCGGTGCGCGGGTGCTGGGGCCGGACGACACCTGGCGGGCGATCCACGGGCCGGTTATCTACGCGGTGATCACCGGCTGGCTGCACGGCGCGCGGACGGTGGCGCAGCGCCCCACGGTCGCCGCCACCCTGTCCGGCCTGGCCGCCCACCGGATGGTCATCGGCATCAACTCGCTGCTGGTCTTGTTGCTGGTCCACCACATGCCCAACCTCGAGGGCGGGGGATTCGGCACCGCCTTACTGTTCTTCGGCGCCGCGGGCCTGGGCGCCTTCCTGGCCAACGTCCTGACGCCGCCCGCGATCCGCCGCTGGGGGCGCTACGCGACCGCGAACGGCGCGTTGGCGATGTCGGCGATCATCGAGCTCGCCGGCGCCGAGTTGCTGCTCCCGGTCATGGTCGCGTGCGGCTTCCTGCTCGGCGTCACCGGGCAGATGGTCAAGCTGTGCGCCGACACCGCGATCCAGATGGACGTCGACGACGCTCTTCGCGGGCATGTGTTCGCCGTGCAGGACGCGTTGTTCTGGGTCGCGTTCATCGTGTCAATCACGGTGGCCGGCACCCTGATTCCCGACGACGGGCACGCGCCCGTCTTCGCGCTGTTCGGATCCGTGCTGTACGTGATCGGCCTGGCCGTGCACAGCATCGTCGGGCGCCGCGGCGAGCAGGCGAACGATCGTTAAGGTACAGACGTGACGTGCCCGACAGCCGAAAGTCGAGGGCCCCGATGACCGGGCCCGCGCCCATGGTCGACGATCTGCGTGCCGAAAGTGACGCGCTCGACGAGCTGGTCGCGCCGTTGTCGCCCGGCCGCTGGGCCGACCCCACACCGGCGCCCGGCTGGACGATCGCACACCAGATCGGCCACCTGCTGTGGACAGATCGGGTCGCCCTGATCGCGGTCACCGACGAGGCCGGGTTCGCCGAGGTGTTGGCGGGCGCGGCCGACGACCCGGCGGGCTTCGTGGACAAGGGCGCCGAGGAGTCAGCGGCGCTGGCGCCGGCCGAGTTGCTCGCGACCTGGCGCGTCACCCGGGGACGGCTGCACGACGCGCTGCTCACGGTGCAACCCGGCCGCAAGCTCCCGTGGTTCGGCCCGCCGATGAGCGCGGCCTCGATGGCCACCGCGCGCCTGATGGAGACCTGGGCGCACGGCCTCGATGTCGCCGATGCCCTGGGCGTGACGCGGCCCGCGACCGAACGCCTGCGGTCGATCGCTCACCTCGGGGTGCGCACCCGCGACTTCGCCTTCGCCGTCCACAATCTGGCGCCACCGGCCGAGCCGTTCCTGGTCGAGCTGCGCGGGCCCGCCGGCGATACCTGGTCCTGGGGGCCACCCGACGCCGCACAGCGGGTCACCGGGTCGGCGGAGGATTTCTGCTTCCTGGTCACCCAGCGCCGTCCGTTGGACGCCCTCGACGTCACCGCCCAGGGCGCCGACGCCCAGCGGTGGTTGCGGATCGCGCAGGCTTTCGCGGGGCCGCCCGGCCGGGGTCGATGAGCGCGCGAGCACACGTCAGTGCAGCGGCCCGCCGTAACTGGCCCGGTTCTCGGCCTCGGCCTCCTCGCGCAGCGCGGTGATCGCAAGGTTCAGTCGTTCGGCCAGCTCTCCGTGGCCGTACCCGGTCATCACCCCGGGATGCAAAGTCAGTTTGAGTAGCCGCCCGTCGGAATTCGCCACCGCGTGGATGTCGCCCAGGTCGACGCTGTAGGTGACGGCTTCGGCCTGCGCCACAAGGGCTTCCCACTTGTCGGCCGCCTCGCTCAGTTCCCGAAGAACCGATTCGACGAGATCCTTCTCGCTGAGATTCGCGCGACTGCCCGAACCCGCCACCATGACAGTATCGTCGACCCCTCCGACCAGCGTCAATTCATAGGCGAGCAGGTTTGCGGCCGGGCCTGCCGCGCGTTCACCCGCTGAGCTTGTGATACCAGGCGAGGTGGTAGTTCGCGGACACCGCGTCGCCGCTGGCGATGCCTTCGGTAGCGGCCATCAACAGGCACTTGAGTAGCAGCGCCGGATCGACGTTCGGGTACTGAACGAGGAGCTGGTAGCGCGCGGTGTCGAGGTGTACCCGCAGCACGTCGACCTCCTGGTCGACGACAACCGCTCCCGCGGCGGCGGCACCCGCCAACCGTGGCACGATCTTGGGCAGATCGTCACGCGCCCGGGTGGTCGCGCTGAGCACGCCCGCCAAATCGTCGATCGCGGGCAGGGTGCGCGGCTCCACGGACGACTTGGTCGCGGCGAAGTCGACCGAGCGGCGCAGCGAATCGCCGGGGGTGTACGTGACGATGCGCGTCGTTTCGCCGATCAGTGCGGCCACCCGGCCGGTGCGCCGCTCGGGCTCCAGCAACCGCACGCCTGCCGGCAGGGTGATGCCGGACGGTATCCATCCGTGAGCGAGGTCCGTGACGAGTATCGTCGTGCCGTCGGCGCGGTCTCCTATCGCCCAATTCACGCGTGGCTCTTGCCGGACCACGAACTCCAGCAGGCGATTCAGTCGCGTGTTGTCGAATCCCGTTGGTGCGGTGTGCTTTTCGGCCTGCTGCCAGGCGGCGGGGAGGGCGGTCGTGTCGGCGTCCGCGGCAACGGGGGTGGTGGCGGCGGGTTCCTGCGGCGCCGGCTCCGCCTTAGCGACGGCCGGCTCGTCGACGACCGCGTGGTGGCGACCGGAATCGGTCAGCTCCGGGGCCGGCTGGGGCGCGCGCTGCGCTGGCGCCTTCAACACCGGCTCCGCGTGGGTGGCCACCGGGATGACCTGCGTCTCCTCGAAATGCGACGCATCGGCGGCGGCTGGCTCTTCCCCGGGGGCCGCCGCCTGCGGCTCGCCCTCGCCGACCGGCTCGACGACCGCGTGGTGACGACCGGAATCGGTGAGCTCGGGCGCAGGCTCCGCCGGGGTCGGGGGAACTGGCTCGTCCCTGCCCACCGGGATGACTTGTGTCTCGTCGAGCTGTGACGCATCGGCGGTGCGGCGGGCCGCGTCGTCGGCGGGGGCTTTCGGGCCGGCCGCCGGCGGCGTACCGGCGTCGGTGCGGGCCTCTTCCGCGAGCTCTCGACGACGGCGCCTTCCGCCCGGTCGCGGCGCTGACTCCGGCGGGCCCGACCGGGTTGCCTCCGCGACGGGCTTCACCTCGCGGATCGCGGGCAGCACCTGCGTCTTTTCCAGGTCCGCGTCGGACGGCTCAGCGCGCGGTTCGGGAGCCGCGGGGGCTTGGGCCCCGCTCTGCACCGCGTGCAAGTAGCGGATCGTCGATTCGACTCGGCGCACCGCACGGCCGCGGGCGGCGTCGATGACCCGCGCTTCGGCCGCCTGACGGGACAGGTCGGTCATTCCCGATCGCTTGAGCAGCTTCAGTTCGTCGTTGGCGGCGCGAGCAATTCGATCCAGGTCAGCCTTGAGATACTCAGCGAGGGTGGCGGTTTCGGGCGTCACCGTCGACAATTCGGCAGGCCAAAGCCCGCCTGTCACCCACGGGGTGCAGTCGATAGGGGAGCTGAAGGCCGGCATCGCCAGTGATTCCCGGGTAGCTCTCCGGAGGCGCTGGCGCGCCGACATCCGACCGAAGACCGCCACCGGCTAAGCGTACCGGGACCGGGCGGGCGACTTGTGCGGTCAGTGAATTGTGCGGTCGCATTGCCCTGGGTAGCGTGAGGCCATGGCTGATTCTGCACTGCAGCAGCAACTCGACGAGGTGCGCGCCTTGCTCGCCCACGCGCGAGAGTTGTTCGGCCCCAATCCGGTAGAGCCCCCGACGGGTATCGCCCCCGATCCCAGCGTGGCTAAGCCGTGGTTGCGCTAGCCGGACAACTCGCCTGACAGGCCTTTAAATCACGCCGTTACGACGGCGCAGCTTGTGCGCCAGCAACTTTTCGATGGCCGCGTCGAGATCTCGGGGGGTCGGAACCTCCGCGGATGGCGTGTGCCCGGCGGCGACGATCTCGTCGCGAATTTCCAGCAACGCCTTGAGGCATGACACGTCGGCGGTCAGCAGAATGCCTTGCGCCAGCGTCTCGGCGTCGGTTTCCATCGCCTCTTCGCTCAGCGCGACGCTGTGCATATAGCCGCCGCGGCAAGAGCGGACAAGGATGTGTCCACTCGGGTGAACGGTGTCGAAAGCAGGATTCGCGTCGGTCATCGACCGCGGTCGACGATGTCGCCGAACTTCCCTGCCGCCTCCTGCTCGTGCTGCTCCCACATCGTCGCCGAAACGGTCAGTTTGTCGGCCAGATCCGCGTGGTCAGCAGCTTGCTGCTCATAACATTGGCGTCGAAGTTCCAGCAGCTCACGGCCCGCGTCGCGGAGTTCACTGAAGATCGGCCCGAGCGAATCAAGGCTCTCTTGGATCGCGGCGTGCGACGACGGAACGGTACGCAAATACTCCGAGGTGTCCTGGTGATGCGCGGCAGCCTGACGTAGGTGCGCAGGCACTACATGAATCGAATCTGCCATCCGCTGTCTCCTGTTGACGACCGCCGGTTGTGCCGGCGGATTCATTTTTGTCAGGTGGTCGACGAGGTCGCCGGCCGGGTCGGTGTCGGTGGGTCAGGCTTGGCCGGCGACGGTATTGCCGCGGCCGCCGCCGGCGGATGCTCCCAGCCTAGGAAGGTCGGCCCGCTCACGGTGGCGATGTGTTGAATTTGGCCATCGAGAAGCGCCTTGCCGGAGCCGAGGGCGAGTGCGTGACGATCGGTGAACATCCCAATATCGCCGGGTGCCACCTGTAGGGGATCGACGGGGCTTGATACCGCGGTTCCCGGCGGGGGGATGGTCATCCCCTGCTGTTGGAAAGCCTCCGCTATCGGGGTACCGCCGACGGCGGCGGTGATCGCGGCCGCCAACTGTGGGCTGGCGGCGGTCACCGTTTCCCCGTCGGGCAAGGTCACCGGCGTCGGCCCGGCCGGCGGCTCATCTGACGTGTCGTGTTCGGCGTCGGTTCCGTCGGCCGCCTCGTCCGAGGCGTCCCGCGCTCCCGGGTCCTGGCCCTGGTCGTCCGGCAGCTCCTCGTCCGCCAGGTCTTCAAGAGCCGGATCGGCCGAGTCGCCACCCTGAAGTCCGGAGAGCGGAAGCCCGCCGGGCTCCCAACCGGCCATCGACGGCATGGAGCCGAGCCCCGGGAGTGAGCCGCCACCGAAGTTCGGCATGGCGGGCGCCATCGGCTGCTGCGGTACGGCCGGCATCGCCGCGCCGGCGCCCGGGTCCGGCCCGGGCGCATCCCCGGACAGGTCGTCATCGTCGGCCAACAATGAATCCAGCAGCGGGTCCCAATCGGCGTCGAGATCGTCTGCCGCGCCGCCCGCGGGGGTATCACCGACCGGCACCGCCGCCCGTGGCTGTTCGCCCGGCGCGTTCGGTTCGCCTTTGGCGGCGTCGTACAGCGACGTCCACGCGGCCATCAGCGCCGACTTCGACGTGTCGTCCAGGCTGGCGTTCAGGACGACCTCGCGAATGTCTCGGAGCTTGCCGATGAGAAACCGCTGGAAGTCACGCGCCCCCGCCGGGGTGTCCAGGTCTGACCTGGTCCGCACCGCGGCTTCGGTTTCGTGTTGCAATCTGGTCAGGGCTTCTCTGCCGTCAACCGCCCGCAGGTGCGCGTTCAGGATCGCCGAGACCACCTGCATGTCCAGCTGTGAGCTCGCCGAGTTCTGTTGCGCGAGAGCGGCTTCGGCATCGGCGATGGCATCGGCCGCAGCGCCCGTCTCGCGGTCCGGCGGTGCCGACGTTTCGGCGGACGGCCGCTGCACGGGCGGCCCGGCCGTTCCCGCGCCGAACACGCCGGCGTGCTGCTGACGGATCTTGCGCAGGATCGCCTCGACCTGTTCGGGGCGAGTGGTCGGGGTGATCACGGCGGTCACTTCGGCCGGGGCCAATCCCGTCTGCCATGCGTTCGGGTCACCGGTGCGGTCGCGGACGTATTTGACCGCCGCAAGCAGGTCGTCATATGCCGACATCAGCCAGGCAGGCGGCGCCGCAGCCTGCTCGAACGCTGCTGCGGGAAATGACGCGGCCCCTCCATGCTCGGCGACAGTACTCAGGGGCATAGCTGCCGACAATTCACTGCGCAACACGGTGTGGACCGATTCCGGCTAGCCGCTGTCGACGGCGTACTGGGCCCGGAGGCTCTGCAACACAGCACTTTTCGCCCGACCGAATTCGCGCGCATCGGCCACGACCGAGGCGATCTCGCGTTGCTTGGCCATCAGGAATTTCTGAAACTCCCGCGCCCCCAGGGGCGTATCGAGCGCGAGGTCCGCCTGGTTCACGGTCGCGTGGTCGATCTGTTCGGCGATGGAGTCCAGTCGCCTGACGCTCTCACGCGCTGCCTCATGAGCGCTCGTCAGCACCTCGGTCAGCACCCGATCGGCTTCCGACGCGGCGCCGTGCTGACTCGTCAGCGCCGACCGCCGCGCCTCAACGGCCTCTAACGAGGGCCCGGGTTGTTCCGGCATCGGCTCACCCCATTCGTCGTGCCCGCGTTGCCGGGCGGTGTTGGCTGGTCATATCGGTCGACGGATCGCAACGTTGTTGCCCAGTCGGCTTATTCGCACCGTGGTGCCCGAATAGGGCGCTTCCACAACCAGGTTGTTCCCGATGGCCAGCTGCACATGGCCGGCGTGCGGAAACACCAGATCGCCGGGCCGCACCTGGGAGGGGGACACCGGGATGCCGTCGTTGATCTGCTGATACGTCGTGCGATCCAGGTGGATACCGGCTTGCGCATAGCTCCACTGCACCAGCCCGGAGCAGTCGAACTGGTCCGGGCCGGTCGCGCCCCAGACGTACGGTCGGCCCAAGCGGGACAAGGCGGCGCGCACCGCGAGTGCAGCGCGCTCGCTCGGCAGTCCCGCTATCCCGAGCCGACGGTCGTGCCGGAGCCGATAGCGCAAGGCCAGCAGTTGCGCGTAGCGACGGCGGGCACGCACGCGCGCCGTCAAAACGTGTGCCCGTTGGGCCCGCAGGCGAGACGCGCGGCGGCGCATGGCCTCTCGCTGCGCGAGTGGGGTCCCCGGCATGTCGGAATCCGCGCGGGCCGCGTCCAGCACGCTTCGAGTCAGGTCGTGGGCCTGTGCCCGATCGCGGTGAGCGCCTGCGATGACGTCCGTGGCCGCAGCGTCGGTGCCGGCCGCCGCGGACAGGCGTCGCCTGCTGTGGTCCACCGCGAGCTGGTAACCGCCGCGCGCCATCTTGTCGTTCAGCCGGGCGGCTTGCCGCAGCACGTTGCTGTAGTGCGCGGTGCCCGCGTCCATAGACGGCGCCCGCGTGTGACCCGCGAAAAGTTCGTGGGCACGGCTCAACACCTCGACGTCGGTGTGACTCACGGTGCCCCCTCGTCGTCGGCTTGGCTTGCCTCTTTTGCGCCGGACTCGACCGCGTCGGTGAAGGCGCGGACGCGGGGGAGCGCACCCGGCGCGATCACCCCCCGGTTGCGGATGTCCCACATCTCGTCGACATCCACGCCGAGCAGTGCCGCGATGATGGTCTCCGGCAACGACGACTGCGCGCATGCCCGGTCGAAACGGGCGCTCAAGCTGGTGGGCATCCGCTCCAACAGCGCCGCGCGCGTCGCCTCCAGCGCTTGCAGATGCTCCATCAGCCTGCCGGTCGAGTCGGCGCCGGCGTTCACGGCCACCCGCCAGGAGCTGGCGGCGAGCATCTCGGCCTTCACGCACTGCGCGATCACAGACAGAATATACGTCTCATATTCGTTTGATGTTGTCGCAGGCAATCGATCGATGACGGATTTGAGGGCATCGAGCTGTGCTTCGGCATAGCCTTCCAGGACTTCTGTGTCGCTGTGCCGGTCGACAACGACGGGTCCGCTGCGCCGCGTGGGCATGGGCGCCGGCGGCTGCGCGGCCATCAAGCGCGCGAGCTCGGCGTCCGGATCGGCGGCCACCAATAGCCGCGAGTAGGTGCCCGGTGGCAGGCCAAGGCCGTTTTCAATCTTCTGAACTGTGCTTTTGTGCGGCTTGCGGGCTCCGCGCTCGAGGAAGCTCAACCCCATGATGCTGACCCCCGTCGCCGCGGCGAGGTCGGCTAGTGACCAATCGCGTGATTCACGCAGCGCGCGGATAGCCGCACCGGCTGATTCACGGGTCACCGCACGCTCCGGCCATGGGCCGGATATTACACAGCCAGCGCCCTCGCTCTAGGTATATACGTTTTTGTCTCGTTTCTCTTGCGTTCGTGCGCCTCTTCTGTATACGCTTTTGCCTACGTTTCACGCTCGACAAGGAGACCGACATGGGACACCCCTGCGCAGCCAACCCGGAACTGTGGTTCGGCTACCCCGACGACGACGGTGGTGACGGCGCCGCGAAGGCACGCGCGTACGAGCGTTCGGCCACCGAGGCGCGGATCCAGTGCCTGCGCCGCTGTCCGTTGGCACAACAGCGCCGCTGCGCCGCCCACGCGATCGCCCACCGCGAGGAGTACGGCGTGTGGGCCGGGGTGAAGCTGCCGGGCGGCCAATACCGCAAGCGCGACCAACTCGCTCACGCACACGACGTCCTCCGGCGCATCGCCTCCGGCGAGATCAACGCCCGGCAGCTGCCCGAGAACGCGGCCTTGCTGGCACGCCACGAACACGAAGCGGTCCCGGTGGCCGCGGTCGTGCTGCACCTGCCGCTCGCGCAAGTCAAACCCCGTTCGGCTGCCTGACATTTCGCCGAAAGCCGGGGCAGCAGTTTGCTGAGCCGGTCAACGGGGTAGACGGGGTCGGCAAGACCAGTTCTGTCGACCTAGAGGCGCGCCCATGACGTTCGACCTGACCCCGACAGCGGCACAACACGACCTTGCCCGGCGCACGCACGAATTCGCCGAATCCGTAATACGCCCAGTCGCGCTCGACTACGACCAGCGACAGGAATTTCCCTGGGCCGTGCTGGAGGAGGCGGCCCAGCGCGGTTTCTACAGCCCACTGTTCTACCGCGATCTGATCGGCGATCCAACCGGAATCTCCCTGCCGATGTTCATGGAGGAGCTGTTCTGGGGCTGCGCGGGCATCGGCTTGGCGATCGTCATGCCGGCGTTGGCGCTCTCCGCCATCGGCCAGGCCGCCTCCCCGGAGCAGATGCTGGAGTGGGCGCCCGAATGTTTCGGCACACCAGGAGATCTCAAGCTGGCCGCCCTGGCCATCTCCGAGCCCGAGGGCGGCAGCGATGTGCGTAACCTGCGCACCCACGCGCGGCGCGACGGTGACGACTGGATCATCGACGGCCACAAGATGTGGATCGGCAATGGCGGCATCGCCAACGTGCACGTGGTCAACGCGGTGGTCGACGAGGAACTCGGCCACCGCGGCCAGGCACTGTTCGTGGTGCAGGGCGGCACCCCCGGACTGAAGCTGGTGCGAAAGCTGGACAAACTGGGCTGCCGGGCCTCGCACACCGCCGAGTTGCTCTTCGAGAACGTGCGCGTTCCAGCTGCCAATCTGCTTGGCGGAGAAGAGAAACTCGAACACAAGCTCGCTAAGGCCAGGGAAGTCGTGGCGGGCGGAAAGCGGTCGGGTTCCGCGACCTTGGGCACCTTCGAGCAGACGCGGCCCATGGTCGCCGCACAGGCCATCGGCATCGCCCGCGCGGCGCTCGAGTACGCCACGGCGTACGCCACTGAGCGCGAGGCGTTCGGCGGCCCCATCATCGACAACCAGGGCATCGCGTTCCCGCTGGCGGAGCTGGCCACCCAGATCGACGCCGCTCGGCTGCTGACCTGGCGTGCATCGTGGATGGCGGCCAACAACGTCCCCTTCGAGCGGGGCGAAGGTTCGATGTCGAAGATGGCCGCCAGCGAAGTCGCGGTCAAGGCCACCGAACGCGCTATCCAGACCATGGGTGGCTGGGGCTACATCACCGATCATCCGGTTGAGAAGTGGTATCGGGATGCCAAGCTGTACACCATCTTTGAAGGAACCAGCGAGATTCAGCGAATGGTCATCTCCAACGCGCTGGGTGCCGCCGTCGATACCCCGCCGCTACATGTGGTGCTCGAACCGTCGGGGGGACCGCTGAACCGGGTATTCGGGCGGGGCACACCGCTGCGCTCCCGCGCGGCCGAGGGCGCCCTGGCGATGAAGGATCGCGTGCCCGAGCCCGTCATGCGACTGGCCATGAAGGTGCTGCGGCCCCCGCGCAAATAGGCATGGCGGGTACGGTCGCGGGAGATGGCGCTCGCGCGAGGGCCCTGCGACGGAGGGTGGACGATGAGCAATCTTGAAGCCGCGCCGGCCGAAGTCGCTTGCGCCGCTTCACAACACCTGGATGCCTCGCCGGTGGTGGAAGTGCTGCGGCCGCGAGAAGTTCCGTTGGGCGGCCCCAGGGCGATCCGGGTGCGACGCACCCTTCCGCAGCGACAGCGCTCGCTTATCGGGGCGTGGTGCTTCATCGACCTCTACGGTCCGGTCGACGCGAGAATGGACGTCCCGCCGCATCCCCATACGGGACTACAAACCGTCAGCTGGTTGTTCGGTGGGGAAGTGGAGCACCGCGACAGCGCCGGCGTGCGCGCGGTTGTTCGGCCCGGCGAGCTGAACCTGATGACCGCGGGCGCCGGCATCTGCCATTCGGAAGTCTCCCTCGAGTCCCATGCGCTGCTGCACGGCGCCCAGCTCTGGGTCGCACTGCCCGCATCCGATCGCGACACCGGGCGTGACTTCGCCCATTACAAGCCCCCGCCCCTGGCGCTGCCGGGCGCGATCGCGCGGGTTTTTCTCGGCGAGCTGGCCGGCGGCCGATCACCGGTGCCGACGGCAACGCCGTTGCTGGGCGCCCAGATCGACCTTGACGCCGAGGCTGTCCTGGACATCGACGTGGACCCGACCTTCGAGCACGGGGTGCTCTGTGACTTCGGGACCGTACACGTGGACGGAACGGCCCTGGCGAGCGCCGAATTGGCATACCGAGGGCCCGGCCCGGCCCGGCTGCAGGTGGAGAATGCGGGGGAGGGCCCCGCGCGGGTGCTGCTGCTCGGCGGCACGCCGTTCACCGAAGAGTTGGTGATGTGGTGGAACGTCGTCGGGCGAAGCCACGAGGACATCGTCAACTACCGACAACTGTGGGAGGACGCCGACGACCGATTCGGCGCCGTCCAGGGATACCGGGGAGCGCTCGCCAGACTGCCCGCACCACCGCTGCCGACTACTCGGCTGCGGCCCCGATCGACACCGCAAAGAAAGGGAAGCACAGATGACAACCGATAAGACCGGCGCCGAAGCCACGGTTAGCCTCGAGGACGGCAAGTACACGATCGCCGTCGAGGGTAAGACGGTGGGGCTGGCCGACTTCGCCGACCGCGGCGATCAGCGCGTCTTCTACCACACCGAAATCGATCCGGCGTACGGCGGACGCGGGCTGGCGACCATCCTGGTCGAGGAGGCGCTCAACGAGGCGCGCGACGAGGGCAAGCGCATTGTTCCGGTGTGCTCGATGATCGGCACGGTGCTCAAGAAGCATCCCGAATTCGACGACATCACCGACCCGGTGACTCCGGAGATCACGCAGTGGGTGCGCTCGTAAGGGGCAAGGTTCGGAGTTCGAATCAGAGTTCACCCGATTGAAAGGTGAAGCAAACAACAGCTCATTGCTGCGCGGAAGAGCGCCGGCCGATCGGCGCAGCTAAATTTCGGACGTTGGAGTCGTTCAAAGTCCGCCTTGGCTGGCAATTGCCAGTAGTTCGTCGAGCGACTTCAGCATTATGTGGCTGAAAATTGTAGCGTCGCCCACCACTAAAGTGGCGCATTCACCATTCAGGCGCAGCTCGACATTTCCTTTGTCCAACTCGGAAACTTCGATGCCGGCGGCGTATCCCAACTTGTAGAGGTCGGTGCCTAGTGGGCCAGACGCTAAGCCTGAGCGGGCCAGAGTTGCCCAGTCCCATACCAAATACTTCTCTACCAGGTCAAAGTCCGAAAATGTCGCCACATCATTGCGCCTATGGCCACGGTCATCGACCATGTCGATTGTCCAGCGATTTTTGCCATCTCGAATATGGACCGAGTAATCGTTCGCCTTGAACGCGATTTCGCAGTCATCACAGTTTAACGATGTAGACGCACCATCCAGCCCTGCTTTAGGCGCCCACTCTGACCAGATTTCTGACAAGCGCGAAAAATCTACCATCTCACCGTATCCGCAGCACTACGCCAAAACGTTCCAGCTGTTCCACGGTACCACTTGTGCCATCCGGTTTGATAATTCGGTATTGCTGACCTCCACCGGGTTGATGGAACCACGGCGCTGCCTCCGATTCCTCTATATGCCAACCAGGAGGCAGGGCAGACGGATCTTCCACTACGTATTGGTAGAAGGGTTGGGCAGCGCTTCCCGGCGGCAACGAAAGTTGAGCAAACGGTGTCCCCTCGGGAGCCATATACGCACCCCCCGGATTGCCGAATCGGCTGAGAATGGAGCCCGGGGTGAGATGGGCGTCGGGAACGACAGTGCCGGGAACCGCGTACGGCTTGGTCGGCAGCGTGTCGTCCGGATATCGCAGGCGACCGTCAGGATGGGTGAATTCCGGGCCCGGCTCGACCGGATGGTATCCGTCGAACAGTGGGTGGTCTGAGGCAAGTGGTGGCGGCGGCGGGTGATCCGGCGGTAGCGGTGGTGGGCGGTCCGGCAACGCAGGGACATGAGGCCCAGCCGGCGCGTGCTCGCCGGGTACGTCGGCCGGCGGCGTGTGCTCGGCCGGCGGAGCGTGCTCGACCGGAGGCGGCTCAAGAGGATGCGTGCCGGGGACGGGCTCACCTCCAATCCCTGGAGCACCGTGCGGAGGGGGATCCGCCCCGGCCAGTGCGGCACGCAACTCTGGCCCGGTCATGCCACTGGCCGTCAGGCTTTCGGACGTCAGGCCCTCAAACGCTTCTCGGCCGAATAGCGCCTTCGCGCCTTGTAAAACCGCCTCCCCGCCAGCCTTCAGCCCCGGCCCCCCGACCGCCAGGGTGATGGCGGTCCAAAGCGGTTCGGGGGTGGCTTCCACTTGCCCGGGATCCGGTGTGCGCATGCCGGTCAACTTGCCGCCGTTGAAGCTGTAGTAGGTGCCGGTGGCCTGGTCGAAGAACTCGCCCGTTCCGTTCTTCAGCTGGCCGGTGACCTGTACGGGCTGTCCCTTGTCGTTGTAGGTGAACATGAAATGCCCGTCGGGGGTGATGCTCACCGACGCGGGATCGACGCCGGTGTAGTCGGGTATCTTGCGCAGGTCGTCGAGAGCCTTCGCAAGATCATCCTTGAGCTTGGGCAGCCTGGCATTGGCGGCCTCGGCTTCCGGTGACCCTGGGCCGTGGGTGTACGCGTCGGCCGCGGCCTTATTGAGAGCGTCCCGCGCAGCGCGTACCTTGGCCAGCTGGTCCGCCACCGCCTGTGTGATGACTTGGCGGATCTCCGCCAGTGCAGCTTGTTGGGCGGGCGACGGCGGAGCGACACCGTCAGCGTCGGCGCCATGGAGGGGCGCACCGTCGTACCCTTCGGCATGAAGGCTATCCAGCGATTTCTGAAGGCCGTCGGAATAGCCGTTGCGAATCGACTGCAGTGCAGCCAGCGCGGCCTTGGTGTCCCGTAGGGCGTCGTCTTCACATGTGTTGATGAACGCATGCACCGCGTCCTTGTCCGCGGCGGTGAGGCTTTTGTCGTTGTTCAACAGGTTGACGGCCTGGACGACCGAGTCCGAGATGCTCTTCAACTGCGAATCCAGGGCTGCGATCCGCGCCGCGCCTGCCTTTTGTGCGTCCGCCAATGCCGCGGCGATGTTCTCCAGGTCCGCTCCGATCTTGGGCAGCTGTAACGACTGCGCTCCAAGGGATTTCACGATCCGCTGCACTTCTGCGGAGTCGTTAATGGGATGGCCGCCATCCTGGTGATTCCAGGCGGCCTCGAAGCGGCTGCGGGCTTGCTGGAAAGCGTTGTCGGCCTCGGCAGTGCATCGACCCGCCCGATGAAAGGCCCGGGCTAAATTTGAAATCTGCAACGGGCTGCCAGCCTGCAGGCTCGCATTGATCGCCCAGGGGTCGCCGCCGGCTTCCGCGACCAGCGCCCTCTCATCTATATAGGGAAGTCCCATGACACCATCGATGGCTGACTGGCGATGCGCATCTCACCGCGGCCGGTCTGGTGCACATTCGCGTCGACGCAGGCATTCCACGTCAATGCGCATTCCCAACCCTCCTGAGCTGCACATAAGGGTACTGACAAGGGCACACCCGTCAATTCACCACGCAGCGATGCTGTCTTTCCGTGGTGCCTAGCTCAGCCCTCCGCATCGGTCGCGCTCCAGCGCGTACAGCGCCATGCGCCGGTTCGGCATGTCGTGTTCACCGAGAAATTCGCAACCCAGAAACTCGCAGATCCGACGCACCGTCGTGTTGCGATAGTCCGGGTCGAACATGATCCGTTGGCACGCGGGCTCAATGGCGAAAACGCCGGCGACGACCTTGCGCAGTATCAGGGGCCCCAGACCACGGTTCAGCAGTTGCTCGTCGGCGAGGGCCCCGTGCAGTCCCAAATCGTACGGGTGGCTGTCGTAGCGGCGCGCGATGGAATCCTTGGCGGCCCGGTAGATCTCCATATAGGCGCGATCCACCCCGTTGATGCTGAGGATGAGCGGCCGCGAGTACGTGCCGTCGACCTGGGCGCGCAAGTGGTTGCGCCAGCGGGCCACCGGCCAGTCGTACTCCCAGGTCGCGGCCAGATGTGGCCGGTTCATCCACTCCGCCACCATTTCCGCGTCCGGCCCGTCGGGGTCGGCGACGCGAATCTGGCTCGGCGACAACAATTCCGGAATCGGCGGAGGCGCAACGGTGCGGACAGCCTCGGAGATATCCGTGAGCTCGCGCGGGAGTGCGGTTGCGGGCACGCCGGTGGTACCGCCGGCCTCAGGTGGCAAGCTGGCGGCCCACCTCAAGTCGCCTGAGCTTGCCGGACGACGTGCGTGGCAGTGATCCGGGTGGCATCAAGACGACGTCGGCCGGCGTCACGCCGCACACCGAGATGACCCGTTTGATGACCGCGCTGCGGGTCACATCGTGGTCCGAACCCAGGAACTCCGCAGCGATGAGCAACCGGGACTGGGCGACCCCGGATTCGGACCCGACCGCAACCACTGCGCCTTGCCGCACACCGTCGACTTGGCCTGCCACCTGTTCGATTTCGGTGGGGAAGATGTTGCGACCGGCGATGGTGATGACCTCCTTGGAGCGACCACAGATGACCAGCTCGCCGTCAACCAGGTAGCCGATGTCTCCGGTACGAAACCACCCCGCATCGAGACCCGGTGCGGCGCCGGCGTCGCCGAAATAGCGCGTCATCATTGAGGTCCCACGGACTTCGACTTCTCCGATGCGACCGTCGGAGCTGTTCTCGGCCGGGCTTATTCGTAACTCCATGCCGGGGATCGGCCGCCCCAACAGCGCATACTTCTGGCGGCTCCCGGATTCGGTGCGCTCGTCGATGCGCAATCCGTCTGCGCAGTCGGGCATGGTGACGGCGCAGGTCGACTCGGCCATCCCGTAGGCGGGGGTCGCCGCCGAGGCCCGAAACCCGAACGGCGCCATCGCCGTCGCGAACTGCTGGAATCCCTCGCAGTCAACGGGTTCTCCACCGTTGATCGCAATGCGAAGTGGTCCCAGATCGACGTCCGACACGCGCCCCGAGAAGCGTCCGAGCGTGGCGTACCCGAAATTCGGCCCGGCCGTGAACGTCGCCGCGCTGACAGAAAGCCACTCCGCCCAACGAAGGGGCGCCGCGGAGAAGGCGCCCGTCGGCGCCTGCCACACGGGCATCCCCCGCAGAACGCACGTCAGCAGGAAAGCCAATCCCATGTCGTGATAGATCGGCAGCCACGAACAGCCCCGGTCGGACGCACCGTCGAGCTGCAGCCGCTCACCGATGCCGCGCATGTTGTTTAACACCGCGGACGGTGACAGGACCGCCGTCCGCGGATCACCCGTCGAGCCGGCGGTTCCCTGCAGGATCGCGGCCTCTGAATCACGCGGAATCCGAAGGTCATTCGACGCCGGGGTACGCGCGACGTCGACCAGGCCGCACACGGCCGGCGCCGCTTCGACCTCGCCAAGGAGACGCAGGGTAGCCCCGTGGCTGAGGACCATGCTGACTCCGATTCCGCTGAACCGAGCCATCGTGCTGCGCGCCCATTCAGTCGGGTCGGCGCCACGTCGGGGGCGCGGGAGGATCGACACCGCCGCGCCCGCCAGCCACGCGCCTTGGATGGCGGCGATCAGCTCGACCGTCGGCTCACCGACGAGCCCGACGGCTCCGACGCGGTCCTGCTGCAGCAGACGCGTCGCGATGCGTTCGGCCAACCCGTGCACCTCCGGCCAGGGACGCGCCGTCCACTGGTCGGTTTCTTTGTCCAACACCACCAAGTCATGCGGCGATCGGGTCATCGCCTCGCGCATCGCGGCGGCGAGGACGCTCACGCGCGGACTCCTGCGTCACTCAAACGCGTTGTCCCAGTGCCTCCTTCGGACCCCAGGTCTGGGCTGTTGTGAAGGAAGCTGACCAACTGATCGTCGACGGTGCGGGGCACAGAGGGATGGGAGGAGGTCATGTGCCGCGACCATACCGTCTCTATTTAGGTAAGGCTACCCTCATCGCATAGGTGTGGGTTGCGTCACCGCATAGCCGGCCTTTCCCTCGTTTGTGCGCGCATCCACTGCGACGAGCACCGGGTTGTCTATTCATCGCTGCCACAACAACTTTCGTGGCTCCCACAGTGCCCTCGCATGTACATCGATTTCCACGCGATGCATAGGAACAGTCTGAAATGATGGTTCCGTGACAGAGCCCTGCGCGGGATGCGGTTTCACCTATGACCTGCGACGAGCCGCTAGCGCCGGCGACGATGTCCGCGCCGTGTCCGCCGAAGTCGTTGCGCTTCTGTGCAATAGTGACATCGCCGTGCGGCTGCGACCGCGACCCGACGTGTGGTCTCCGCTCGAGTACGGCTGCCATCTGCGCGATGTGCTGCTCGTGCAACGGGAACGGGTGCTCGCGGCGCGGCGCGTCAACGGCGCCGACTGCGCGGCCATGGGTCGCGAGGAGCGTGCCGAGCACGACGGCTACAACGAGCAAGATCCCCTCGCGGTGGCCCGCCAACTCAGTGATGCGGCAACACTATTCAGCAATGTCCTGGCACGGCTCGCCGACGAGGACTGGGAGCGCACGGTGGTCTATCACTATCCCGAGACGAGTGAGCGGTCGTTGCGCTGGGTTGCCGTGCACACCGCACATGAATTGCAGCACCATCTCCTCGACATTCGCCGCCAGCTATGAGCCAGAGCCGGCGCTACAGTGCCGGCATGAATGTCGATGCGGTCGCGTTCAGCGAACGGTGGGTGCGCAACTGGAACGCTCACGACGTCGAGGCTGTTCTCGCCGACTTCCATGACAACGTCGTGTTCACGTCGCCGGTGGCCGCCAAACTCTTCCCGGATACAAACGGCGTGGTCCGCGGCAAGGCCGCGCTGCGGCGATACTGGACCGAGGCCGTCGCACGCATTCCGGATCTGCGGTTCTCCGTTGAGGGCGTCTACCAAGGCATCGACACGATCGTCATCGCTTACCGCAACCAGAATGGCGACTCGGTCAACGAGGTCTTGATCTTCCGCGACGACGCGGTCATCGAGGGCCACGGAACGTATCGCCTTGCCGACTCGTAACGCTCCGCCACGCCCACCCCACCCGGTCGCCGCATCTTGCCGGGCGAGGGACAGTTTGTGCGGCTTGGTCGCCGGCAGTTGACGGCGATGGCGAGATTCGCGAGCTGCGGCGCGGCGCTCCCACCCAAGCTCGAGCTCAAGTTCGGCGAGGGTGGCCATGATCGCTGCTACCGCGCGGCCGGTCGAGGTGGCGGTGTCTATTCCTTCGCGCAAGGCGCGCAACAGGATTCGGCGCTCACCGAGTTCGGCGATGGTGCGGGTGACTTCGGCGACCAAGCGGCCAAGGCGGTCGATGGCGGTGACCACGACGATGTCGTCGGCGCGGGCTTAGTCCAGCATCGCGGCCAGCCCCGGGCGGGCGGCGTTGGCCGACCCGGAGAACGTGTCAGTCAAAAGCGGCTGGCGGTGACGCCGGCCGCGGTCAGCGTTGAGAGCTGTGCGTCGCGGTCTTGGTTGGTGGTGCTGACTCGTGCGTGGCCCAGGATCGCTGTCATAGCGATGACTGTCTCACTGCTCCCCGACAGTAAGGTTTCGAGACACGCGGTGTGGGACAAGGAACGAGACACCACGACCTGCGGCTAACCGGCAGGGGAGTGGAGCCCGTGGTGGTGTCTCGTTTCGCTACGTTCGAGACGGCGATCTGTTGTCGCGCATTCGCAAACATCGACTACGCGATGTAGTAGTGCTTCACTAGAGACATGGGCTCATACGATGGTGGCCGACGAGGGCTACAGGCAACCCTCGCTGTACTTTCGGTAATCCCGTTTCTCTCTGGATTGTCAGGAATGCTGCTCGGGACGAAGAGCCTGCCGAGTGACAACAGCCAGCTAGGCGCGAGCGCGGATAGCGAATACCGGTTTGTCAACGCATTCTGGTTTGCCACCGCACCAGCCATCTGGGCCGCCATCCCACGCATTGAAGAGCACACCGGATTCATCAGGCGTTTGACTGCCGTGGTCTTCGTCGGCGGACTGGCCCGACTCGTGTCATGGCGAACCGCGGGTCGGCCGCACCCGGCCTTTGTCGCTGCGACAGCATTGGAACTTGTGGGCGTCCCCGCCGTGATGGTGTGGCAGTCCCGCGTTGCGCATGAGAGGAACGTTGCGCAAGACAAGAACTGAACCGTCCAAATTCTCTAGAAACGCGACGGCTTGCACAGCTGGTCGGCGATACCCCAGACGAAGTTACCCAGCTTGCTCAAACCTGATCTCCCGAATCGCCGTACTTCGCTGTCCAGTGTGGCCGCACCTTAACTAGACCAGACCGGATTTGGGGAGGGGTCGATTCCGGGATTTGCGCTCCGAGGCCCCCCTCGACTTGCTTCGCAACACGGCGCGAGGGCTTGGTCCACCAAACCGAAAGGTCACGACCTCTTTCGAGTTCGTGACCTTTCGTGCCGCCGTTCGTAGAACCGCTCAGTGTGGGCGAAGGGGGACTTGAACCCCCACGTCCCGAAGGACACTGGCACCTGAAGCCAGCGCGTCTGCCATTCCGCCACTCGCCCGGAAAAACAACCGATGGACCATATCACTCTAATGGCCGAATCCCCGAACCGCCGAGGTGGGCCCGGAAGCCTTATCACCCCGTGCACCGGTCGGCTCGCACCCGTCTGAACTGCGCCGATGCAATTCTCACAATTTCGAAAGTGCCGCGGCCATGCGGTATCCCGATACCATGCGGAAGTGATTCGGCACCCGGGTGATTCGTTTGCCGTCCAACGGCAATACCTGATGGCAAGTGCACACGAACGGTAGGACATGAGTAGCCAACGGGGGCTGGTTGCGCGGATCGAGCGGAAACTCGAGGCGACGGTAGACAACGCCTTCGCCCGGGTCTTCGGTGGATCGATCGTTCCGCAGGAGGTCGAAGCCCTGTTATGCCGCGAAGCGCGGGACGGTGTTCAGAAGCTGCACGGAAATCGCCTTTTGGCCCCCAACGAATACATCATTACCCTCGGTATGCACGACTTCGAGAAGGTGAGCGCCGATTCGGATCTCACGTCGAGCGCTTTCGCGAGGTACTTGGCTGACTACATCCACGAACAGGGGTGGCAAACGTATGGTGAGGTGGTCGTTCGGTTCGACCAGTCGTCGAACCTGCGCACCGGCCAGTACCGCGCCCGCGGTGCTGTCAACCCCGATGTCCAGCCCCGCCCGACGGTCGACGACGCCGTCCGGCCACAATCAAATAACGCGTTCGGCGAAGAACGAGGAGTAGCACCAATGACTGACAATTCTGGCTACCGCGGGGCTCAGGGGCCGGGGCGATCCGGCGACGAGTACTACGACGACCGCTACGGGCGTCCGCAGGACGACGCGCGCGGTGGCCCGGACCCGCAGGGAGCACCCGACCAGCGGGGTGGATATCCACCCGAGCAGCAGGGCTACCCGCCTCAGCAGGGCTACCCGCCGCCTCATCAACACGAGCAGGGTGGCTACCCGGAGCAGGGCGGCTACCCCGACCAAGGGCACGGCGGCGGCTACCCCCCGCAGCAGGGCTACCCGGATCAACGCGGCTACCCCGATCAACCAGGTCAGGGCGGCTACCCCCCGCAGCAGGGCTATCAAGGCCAGCGCGGCTACCCCGAGCAGGGACAGGGCGGCTATCCGCAGTCGTATGAGCAGCGTCCGCCCGCTCCCGGCGGCTACGGCGGTCAAGGCTACGACCAGGGGTACCGCCAGGGTGGCGGCTACGGCCCGCCCGGCGGTCAGCAGGGTGGCGGTCAGCAGGGCTACGGCGGATACGGCGACTACGGCCGCGGTCCGGCCCGCCCGGACGAGGGCGGCTACGCCCCGCCCGAACAGCGACCCAGCTATCCCGAGCAGGGCGGCGGTTACGACCAGGGCTACCAACAGGGCGGATACGGCCGCCCGGACTACGGTTCCGCCGAGTACACCCAGTACTCGGAGCACGTGCAGGGCGGAACATACGGCGGCCAGGCCGGGGGTTACCCCGATACCGCCAGCCCCGAGTACGAGTACGGCCAACAGGCGGACTACGGCCAACAGGCCGACTACGGGCAGCAGGCCGACTACGGCCAGCCGGGTGGTTATGGCGGTTACGACCAGGGCGGCTACGGCGCCGGCGGAACCACCATCACCCTCCAGCTCGACGACGGCAGCGGCCGCACCTACCAGCTGCGCGAGGGCTCCAACATCGTGGGCCGCGGGCAAGACGCCCAGTTCCGGTTGCCCGACACGGGGGTATCACGGCGTCACCTCGAAATCCGCTGGGACGGACAGGTCGCGCTGCTGTCAGATTTGAACTCGACCAACGGCACCACGGTGAACAACGCACCGATCCAGGAGTGGCAATTGGCCGACGGCGACGTGATCCGCTTGGGCCATTCGGAGATCATCGTCCGGATCCACTAAGCCACTGGGCTTAACGCTGCCGTGCTTCGCCCCGTGTCGTCCGCCGTCCAAGTATCGTGACGTAGCCGATGTGCTCGGAGTCACGGGCGCCAGGGATGCGACGCTAGGACGGAAAGGACGCCAGATGCAGGGACTGGTACTGCAGCTGACGCGCGCCGGATTTTTAATGCTGCTGTGGGTATTCATCTGGTCCGTGCTGCGTATCCTGCGGACCGACATCTACGCGCCCACCGGTGCCGTCATGGTGCGACGGGGTCTGGCGCTGCGCAGCACGCTGCTTCCGTCGCGCCAGCGCCGGCACGCGGCCCGCTACCTGGTGGTCACCGAGGGCGCACTGGCCGGCGGGCGCATCACGCTGAGCGGACAGCCGGTGTTGATCGGTAGGGCCGACGACTCCACGCTGGTGCTGACCGACGACTACGCCTCGACGCGGCACGCCAGGCTGTCGCAGCGCGGCTCGGAGTGGTACGTCGAGGATCTAGGATCGACCAACGGCACTTACCTTGACAGGGCGAAGGTGACGACTGCGGTACGAGTTCCGATCGGAACACCGATTCGAATCGGCAAAACGGCGATTGAGTTGCGCCCGTGACCCTGGTCCTGCGATACGCCGCGCGGAGTGATCGCGGCCTGGTGCGCGCCAACAACGAAGATTCTGTCTATGCCGGGGCACGGCTGCTCGCGCTCGCCGACGGCATGGGTGGTCACGCCGCCGGCGAGGTGGCATCCCAACTGGTGATCGCCGCGCTGGCCCACCTCGACGACGACGAACCCGGCGGCGACCTGCTGGCCAAGCTCGACAACGCGGTGCGCTCCGGCAACGCGGCCATCGCCGCACAGGTGGAGGCCGAGCCCGAGCTGGAGGGGATGGGCACCACCCTCACCGCGATCCTGTTCGCGGGCGACCGCATCGGGATGGTGCACATCGGCGACTCGCGCGGCTACCTGTTGCGCGACGGGGAGCTGACTCAGATCACCAAGGACGACACGTTCGTCCAGACCCTGGTCGATGAAGGCCGCATCACCCGGGAAGAGGCTCACAGCCACCCGCAGCGGTCGTTGATCATGCGGGCGCTCACCGGCCACGAGGTCGAGCCGACGCTGACCATGCGCGAGGCGCGCGCCGGAGACCGCTATCTGCTCTGCTCCGACGGGTTATCGGATCCGGTGAGCGACGAGACCATCCTGGAGGCCCTGCAGATCCCCGATGTCGCCGAGGCGGCCTATCGCCTCATCGAGTTGGCGCTGCGCGGCGGCGGCCCGGACAACGTGACCGTCGTGGTCGCCGACGTCGTCGACTACGACTACGGGCAGACCCAGCCGATTCTCGCCGGCGCGGTGTCGGGCGACGAGGATCAGATGACCCTGCCCAACACCTCGGCCGGCCGCGCCTCGGCTATTCGGCCCCGCGACGAATCCGCTAAACGCGTTGCGCCGCAACCGGAGACACCGAATCGGCCGCGCTGGTCGCGCCGGAAGATGTACCTGGCCGTCGGCCTGGCGGTGCTGCTGGTGTTCGCTGGCCTCACCGTCGGATGGTGGGTCATCCAACGCAACTACTACGTCGCGGAATACAGCGGCAGGATCTCCATCGTCCGCGGCATCCAGGGCACCCTGCTGGGCATCCCCTTGCAGGAGCCCTACCTGGTGGGCTGCCTCAACACCCGCAACGAGCTCTCCCTGATCAGCTACGGGCAATCCAGCGGCCACCCCAACTGCCAGCCGATGACGCTGCAAGATCTGCGCCGGCCCGGACAAGTGCAGGTTCAAACCGGACTGCCGGGCGGCAGCCTGGACCAGGCCGAGTCGCAACTGCGGCAGCTTCTGGCCGAGTATCTGTTGCCGATTTGTCCGCCCCCGCGCGCGACGTCTCCGCCCGGCGCGCCGGGCACCCGCAGCGGAACAACAGAACCCGGCACCACAGCATCGCCCGCACCACCGACCACCTCTTCGAGCGCCACCCCCGCACCGAGCACGAGCGCCAATGGCCCCGCGAACTCTGCGCCGGCAGGTCCGACGACCACGTCGCAGACAGTCACCGCGCTTCCCGGGCCGCCACTTCAACCGGGCATCGATTGCCGGACGGTGGCATGACGACCCAACTCCAGCCGCCGGTCGCGGTCACGCCCCCGTTGCCTACCCGGCGCAATGCCGAGTTGCTGCTGCTGGTCTTCGCCTCACTGATCACCGTCGCCGCGCTGCTGATCGTCGAAGCCAATCAAGAGCGCGATCTGCATTGGAACGCGATCAGCTACGGGCTGGTCTTCCTCGTCGTCTTCGGGTCGGCGCACATGGCCATCCGGCGCTTCGCGCCTTACACCGATCCGCTGCTGTTGCCGATCGTGGCGTTGCTCAACGGTCTTGGCCTGGTGATGATTCACCGGCTCGACCTGGTCACCAATCAGCTCAGCGGACGGCACCACCCCAGCGCGACCCAGCAGATGCTGTGGACCCTGATCGGCGTGGTGACCTTTTCGCTGGTGGTCACGTTCCTGAAAGACCATCGCCAACTGGCGCGCTACGGCTACATCTGCGGACTGGTCGGCCTGGTCTTTCTGGTGATCCCCGCCCTGCTGCCGGCATCGCTGTCCGAGCAGAACGGCGCCAAGATCTGGATTCGCTTGCCCGGCTTCTCAATTCAGCCCGCCGAGTTCTCCAAGATCCTGCTGCTGATCTTTTTCTCCGCGGTGTTGATCGCCAAGCGCGGCCTGTTCACCAGCGTGGGTAAGCATTTCATGGGACTCACCCTGCCCCGGCCGCGCGACCTCGCGCCCCTGCTGGCGGCGTGGGTGATCTCGGTCGGGGTGATGGCCTTCGAAAAAGACCTCGGCACATCGCTATTGCTGTACACGTCATTTCTGGTGGTGGTCTACCTCGCCACCCAACGCTTCAGCTGGGTGGGGATCGGCCTAGTCCTGTTCGTCGCGGGAAGCGTTGTCGCGTATTACATTTTCGCCCACGTCCGGGTCCGCGTGCAGATGTGGTGGGACCCGTTCTCCGACCCCGACGGCAGCGGCTACCAGATTGTCCAGTCGCTCTTCAGTTTTGCCACCGGCGGGATCTTCGGGACCGGCCTGGGTAACGGCCAGCCCGACACGGTGCCGGCCGCATCGACCGACTTCATCATCGCCGCCTTCGGCGAAGAACTGGGGCTGGTGGGCCTGGCCAGCATCCTGATGCTCTACACCATCGTGATCGTGCGGGGCCTGCGCACGGCGATCGCCACCCGCGACAGCTTCGGCAAGTTGCTGGCCGCGGGCCTGGCGTCGACGCTGGCCCTTCAGCTGTTCATCGTCGTCGGTGGGGTAACCCAGCTCATTCCGCTGACCGGGCTGACCACGCCGTGGATGTCTTACGGCGGCTCGTCCCTGCTGGCGAACTACGTGCTGCTGGCCATCCTGGTGCGCATCTCGCACAGCGCTCGTCGGCCCCTGCGCAGCCGCACCCGCAAGCCGCCGATCGCGGCGGCCAGCACAGAGGTGATCGAAAAAGTATGAACACCTCTCTGCGCCGGATCTCGGTGACCGTGATGGCGCTGATCGTGTTGCTGTTGATCAACGCCACGATGACGCAGGTCTTCGCCGCCGACTCGCTGCGTGCCGACCCGCGCAACCAGCGGGTCCTGCTCGACGAGTATTCGCGCCAGCGCGGCCAGATCGTGGCCGGCGGCCAGCTGCTGGCCTATTCGGCCGCCACCGACAACCGCTACCGCTTCCTGCGCGTCTACCCCAACCCGGAGGAGTACGCGCCCGTCACCGGCTTCTATTCGCTGCGGTATTCCAGCACCGGCCTGGAACGCGCCGAAGATCCGCTGTTGAACGGCTCCGACGAGCGGCTGTTCGGGCGGCGGCTGGCCGACTTCTTCACCGGCCGCGACCCGCGCGGCGCGAACGTCGACACCACGATCAAGCCGCGCGTCCAGCGCGCCGCCTGGGACGCGATGGAACAGGGCTGCGGCGGTCCGCCGTGCAAAGGCGCCGTCGTCGCACTCGAGCCGTCGACCGGCAAGATCTTGGCGATGGTGTCCTCGCCGTCCTATGACCCCAACCTGCTGTCGTCGCACGATCCCGACGTGCAGGCGCAGGCGTGGCAGAAGCTGCGCGATGACCCGAACAATCCGCTGACCAACCGCGCGATCTCGGAGACGTACCCGCCCGGGTCCACCTTCAAGGTGATCACCACCGCGGCCGCGCTGCAGGCCGGGGCCTCCGACACCGAGCAGCTGACGGCCGCGTCCTCCATCCCGCTGCCCAACAGCACGGCAACCTTGGAGAACTACGGTGGGGAATCGTGTGGAAACGAGCCGACGGTGTCGCTGCGGCAGGCCTTCGCCCTGTCCTGCAACACCGCATTCGTCCAGCTCGGGATGCTCACCGGGTCCGACGCGCTGCGCAACATGGCGCGCTCGTTCGGGCTGGACAGCGCGCCCAGCGTGATCCCGCTGCAGGTCGCGGAGTCGACCGTGGGGATCATCCCGGACGCCGCGGCGCTGGGAATGTCGAGCATCGGCCAGAAAGATGTCGCGATGACACCCCTGCAGAACGCCGAAATCGCCGCGACCATCGCGAACGATGGGGTGACGATGCAGCCCTACCTGATCGACAGCCTCAAGGGGCCAGACCTGACCACGATCAGCACCACGGCACCGTATGAGCAGCGGCGCGCCGTGTCGCCGCAGGTCGCCGCTAAGCTAACAGAGCTGATGGTCGGCGCCGAGAAGGTCGCACAGCAGAAAGGGGCCATTCCCGGCGTGCAGATCGCATCTAAGACTGGTACCGCAGAGCATGGCAGCGATCCGCGGCACACCCCGCCGCACGCGTGGTACATCGCTTTCGCGCCCGCACAGACCCCGAAGGTCGCTGTGGCGGTGTTGGTGGAGAATGGCGCCGACCGCCTGTCCGCGACGGGGGGTGCACTCGCCGCGCCGATCGGACGGGCTGTGATCCAGGCCGCGCTACAGGGAGGACCATGAGCCCGCGAGTTGGTGTGACGCTGTCTGGCAGGTACCGCCTACAGCGCCTGATCGCCACCGGCGGCATGGGTCAGGTGTGGGAGGCGGTAGACAGCCGGCTGGGCCGACGCGTCGCGGTCAAGGTGCTCAAGCAGGAGTTCTCGCAGGATCCCGAGTTCATTGAACGGTTCCGCGCCGAGGCGCGTACCACCGCGATGCTCAACCACCCCGGCATTGCGGCCGTCCACGACTACGGCGAAAGCCAGCTGGACGGGGAAGGCCGGACCGCCTATCTGGTGATGGAGCTGGTCAACGGCGAGCCGCTGAACTCGGTGCTCAAGCGCACCGGCCGGCTGTCGCTGCGGCACGCCCTGGACATGCTCGAGCAGACCGGCCGCGCGCTGCAGGTCGCCCACGCCGCCGGCCTGGTGCACCGCGACGTCAAACCGGGGAACATCTTGATCACCCCGACCGGCCAGGTGAAGATCACCGACTTCGGTATCGCCAAGGCCGTCGACGCCGCGCCGGTGACCCAGACCGGGATGGTGATGGGCACCGCCCAATACATCGCCCCCGAGCAGGCCCTGGGCCACGACGCCACCCCGTCCAGCGACGTGTACTCGCTGGGAGTGGTTGGCTACGAGGTTGTTTCGGGCAAGCGGCCGTTCACCGGCGATGGCGCACTGACGGTGGCGATGAAGCACATCAAGGAACCGCCGCCGCCGCTGCCCGCCGAGCTGCCGCCCAACGTGCGCGAACTCATCGAGATCACGCTGGTGAAGAACCCCGCGATGCGGTACCGCAGCGGGGGGCCGTTCGCCGACGCCGTGGCCGCCGTACGCGCCGGTCGTCGTCCGCCCCGGCCCAGCGCGACACCACCCGCCGGCCGGGCCTCGCCGGCGGCGATTCCGTCCAGCCCGACCACCCGCGCGGCCGCGGTGTCGCCGAGCCGCAGCGCGGCGCCCCGTCGGTCGCGGCCGACCACGGGCGGGCACCGCCCACCCCCGGCCCGGCGTACCTTCTCCTCGGGTCAGCGCGCGCTGCTGTGGGCCGCCGGTGTGCTCGGGGCGCTGGCCATCATCATCGCGGTGCTGATCGTCATCAATTCGAAGGCCGACCAGCAGCAACAGCCACCGACGGTGACCGACACCGGGACCCCGCCGGCCACGGCGCCGCCGCCCACGAAGACGCCGAGCGGTTTGGGGGCCCGGCCCGAAATGCGACTCGATTGGCCGGATGACGGGACAATAGGGACCTCCGGCTTGCACAACGTGCCGGCCCGACACGGAACACGTCAATGACCACGCCGCAGCACCTGTCCGACCGTTACGAACTGGGCGAGATCCTCGGGTTCGGGGGTATGTCCGAGGTCCACCTGGCCCGCGACGTTCGCTTGCACCGCGACGTCGCGGTCAAGGTGCTGCGCGCGGATCTGGCCCGCGACCCCAGCTTCTACCTACGCTTCCGGCGCGAGGCGCAAAACGCCGCCGCGCTGAATCACCCGTCCATTGTCGCGGTCTACGACACCGGCGAGGCCGAGACACCCACCGGGCCGCTGCCCTACATCGTCATGGAGTACGTCGACGGCGTCACCCTGCGCGACATCGTGCACACCGATGGCCCGCTGCCGCCACGCCGGGCCATCGAGATCATCGCCGACGCATGCCAGGCGCTGAACTTCAGCCACCAGAACGGCATCATCCACCGCGACGTCAAGCCGGCCAACATCATGATCAGCACCACCAATGCGGTCAAGGTGATGGACTTCGGCATCGCCCGCGCGATCGCCGACAGCGGCAACAGCGTCACCCAGACCGCCGCGGTCATCGGAACAGCGCAGTATCTTTCGCCCGAACAGGCCCGCGGCGACACCGTCGACGCCCGTTCCGACGTGTACTCGTTGGGCTGTGTGCTCTACGAAATCCTCACTGGCGAGCCACCTTTCACGGGTGATTCGCCTGTTGCCGTTGCCTACCAACATGTTCGGGAAGATCCGGTCCCGCCATCGCAGCGGCACGAGGGCATTTCCGCCGACCTCGACGCGGTCGTGCTCAAGGCGTTGGCGAAGAATCCCGACAACCGTTATCAGACCGCTGCGGAGATGCGCGCCGATCTGATCCGGGTGCACAACGGCGAAAAGCCCGAAGCGCCAAAGGTGCTCACCGACGCCGACCGGAGCTCGCTGCTGTCGTCCGGCCCCGGCTCGGTCGGTCCGTCGCGGACCGATCCGCTGCCGCGTCAGGTTCTCGCCGACGCGGGCGAAGACCGCAGCGTCGGCTCGGTCGGCCGCTGGATCGTCGCGGTCGCCGCGCTGGCGGTGTTGACGATCGTTGTCGTCATCGCCTTCAACACGTTCGGCGGCGGCGCCCGCGACGTGCAGGTGCCCGACGTGCGCGGGCAGGTATCCGCCGATGCCATCGCGGCGCTGCAGAACCGCGGCTTCAAGACCCGCACCCTGCAGAAGCCGGACTCCACGATCCCGCCCGACCACGTCATCGGCACCGACCCTGGCGCCAACGCGTCGGTCAATGCGGGCGACGAGATCACCATCAACGTCTCCACCGGGCCCGAACAGCGCGAGGTGCCCGACGTGTCCTCGCTGAGCTACTCCGACGCGGTCACCAAGCTCAAGGCCGCCGGATTCAGCAAGTTCAAGCAGGCCAACTCGCCGTCGACCCCGGAACTGCTGGGCAAGGTGATCGGGACCAACCCGCCGGCCAACCAGACGTCGGCGATCACCAATGTCGTCACCCTCATCGTCGGTTCGGGGCCGGAGACCAAGCAGGTTCCCGATATCGCCGGCCAGACCGTCGACATCGCGCAGAAGAACCTGACCGTCTACGGCTTCAGCAAGGTCACCCAGGTGCAGGTGGACAGCCCGCGTCCGGCCGGCGAGGTGATCGGCACCAATCCGCCCAAGGGACAGTCGGTTCCAGTGGACTCGGTGATCGAGCTGCAGGTGTCCAAGGGCAACCAGTTCATCATGCCCGACCTGTCCGGCATGTTCTGGACCGACGCCGAGCCGCGGCTGCGCGCGCTGGGCTGGACCGGGATCTTGGACAAGGGCGCCGACGTCGACGCCGGCGGCTCCCAGTCCCACCGGGTGGTGTATCAGAACCCGCCGGTCGGCTCCGGGGTCAACCGGGACGGCATCATCACGCTGAAGTTCGGTCAGTAGCCGTCGGGTCGGCCGGGAAATACGGTCGCACCGCGGCGTGCACATCGTTCTCGAGCCGGCGCACCAACGTGTCGTCGCGTTCCCATCCGCAGTCGGCGAGCCAGTTCGCCAGCATCCGGTGGCCGCCCTCGGTGAGGATCGACTCGGGGTGGAACTGGACGCCGTGAATCGGCAGTTCGGTGTGCCGCACGCCCATGATCACGCCACTCTCGGTGTGGGCGGTGACCTGAAGCACCGGCGGCAGCGACTCGGGCAGGATAGTCAGCGAATGATAGCGGGTCGCCGTGAAGGGGTCCGGGAGTCCTTGCAGCACACCGGAATTGCCGTGGTGGACGCTGCTGGTTTTGCCGTGCAGCAGCTCGGGAGCCCGGTCGACGACGGCGCCGAAGGCGACGCCGATGGCCTGGTGTCCGAGGCAGACGCCGAGCAGGGGGGTCCGCTCGGCGGCACACGCGCGAACCATCGGAATCGACGCGCCCGCGCGTTCCGGGGTGCCCGGCCCCGGGCTGAGCAACACCCCGTCGAACTGGCGCGCCACGGCGGCCTCGTCGGAGAGGCGGGTGTCGTCATTGCGCCAGACTTCGGCGTCCACACCCAGCTGACCGAGGTATTGCACCAGGTTGAACACGAAGCTGTCGTAGTTGTCGACAACCAGGATCCGCATCGTGCCAGGTTACCGTCCGCCGGGGGTCGCGCCGCTGGTCAGTAGGCGTCAGTAGCCGATCGGGCCGTTGGGTTGCGCGAAATGCAGCCGGTCGGGCTCGAAATGACCCACCACCTGCACGTCCGACTTCACCTCTTCGGTGTAACCGAGACCGAAGCGAACCACGTACTGCTTGTACAGGACCACCAGCGGCGCGGCGGCCAGGGCGGCCTGCATGGCCGCCGCGTTGCCGATCGCGGTGATCGTGTACGGCGGGCTGTAGGTGCGCCCGTTCAGCAGGAGGGTGTTGCCGACGCAGCGGGGCACGGAGGTCGCGATGATCCGTTGGTCCTGCATCTGGATCGCCTCGGCGCCGGCGCTCCAGAGCGCGTTGAGCACGGCCAGGATGTCTTGCTGGTGCACCACCAGATCGTCCGGCGAGGCATCGCGGGGGAAGCGGCCGTTGGCGTCACGTTGTGCGTCCGCGAGGGTGACCACCAGGCCCGGCCCGTGCACCGGGCTCATTCCGGCATCACCGGCGAGCTGGCCGGAGCGCCGCAGCATGGCCGCCAGCGCGGCATCGGACGACCGCCCGTGCGCGGCGTCGATCTTGGCAGCCAGCGTCTCGCGCTGCGCGCTGAGACGGTTCACCGAGGACTGCGTCTCGCGGACCAGGTCCACCAACCGGGGGGCGTCGCTGCGGCGGATTTCGGCGCCTCCGGAGACGCCGTGGGTGGCGGCGAGCAGCAGTCCGGCCAGCAGACACACGATCGGCACGCCCAAGCGCCATGGCGACCGGCGCGTCTGGATCATCGCCTCTCCATTTCCTGGTCACCGCTCCAGGTGAGTTAGTCTCGTAGCCAAGTTATGGGTGCAGCTGCAGTGCTTATCGTTGCACCCCGTCCCGCTCACCGTGTCGTTGAGGTAATCCGCGAGGTAATCATGCCCAAGTCCAAGGTCCGCAAGAAGAACGACTTCACCGTCAGCGCGGTCAGCCGCACCCCGGTGAAAGTCAAGGTCGGACCCTCGAGCGTGTGGTTCGTCGCGCTTTTCATCGGTCTGATGCTGATCGGCCTCGTCTGGCTGATGGTGTTCCAGTTGGCCGCCGTCGGGAGCCAGGCACCGACCGCTCTCAATTGGATGGCCCAATTGGGTCCGTGGAACTACGCGATCGCGTTCGCTTTCATGATCACCGGCTTGTTGCTCACGATGCGCTGGCACTGAGCAGGCCAGTCGCCGTAATGAATTCATTTTCGGCCTGATCTGTCAACCGCGTCAGCAACTTTCCAACCACCCAATCACACGCGTGTGATTTATCCCCACTGTTGATAGCTGATGTGGATAACTGCATAGACCGTGGTGGGAGGGGTTAGAGACCGCATGCAGCAAACACAATGGCAGCCGCACGCGACGGGAATCGCTGGTTGTGGAGCCGCGGGCCTTCTGATGGCAATCGCGGCTGTGACCGTGGTCACAGACCCGCCGGGGCGCATTCTGGCGGGCGTTGCCGCGGCGGGTCTGATCTTGTTTGCCGGCGTGTCGTGGCGCGCGCGTCCCAAGCTGGCAATCACGCCCGGCGGCCTGGCGCGTCGCGGCTGGTTCCGAACGCAGGTATTGCAGCATTCCGACATCGAGATCATCCGCATCATCGAGTTCCGCCGCTACGGGCGCAAAGTGCGGTTGCTCGAGGTTGAGACGGCCGACGGCGACCTAATGCTGTTCTCCCGCTGGGACCTTGGCACGGACCCGCTGGAGGTGCTCGACGCGCTCACGGCAGCGGGCTACGCGGGCCGCCAGCAAGGCTGAGCGGCCCGCGGCCTACCGCCGGCTCAGGAGATGGTGATCGACTCGATGACGACCGGCTCGGTGGGACGGTCATTGCCGTCGGTGCCCGTCGTCGAGATCGCCTCGACGACCTGCTGCGACTCGGGGTCGGTCACCTCGCCGAAGATCGTATGGCGCCGGTTCAGGTGCGGAGTCTGGCCGACCGTGATGAAGAACTGCGAGCCATTGGTGCCGGGCCCCGCGTTCGCCATCGCCAGCAGGTAGGGCTTGTCGAATTGCAGTTCGGGGTGGAACTCGTCGGCGAACTTGTAGCCCGGACCGCCGCGACCGGTCCCGGTCGGGTCGCCACCCTGGATCATGAAGCCCCGGATCACCCGGTGAAAGACCGCGCCGTCGTAGAACGGGCCGGATGAGCCTCCCGATGCGTTCTGCGTCGAGTACTCCTTGGTGCCCTGCGCCAGGCCAACGAAGTTGGCGACGGTCTTGGGCGCGTGGTTTCCGAAGAGGGCGACCTTGATGTCGCCGCGGTTGGTGTGGAGCGTGGCGGTAGCAGTCTGAATGGGGCTGTTGGTCACGGCATCAGAGTCTGCCACTACGGGCGGGCGTTGCCGCACGCGGTGTCACCCAAAGGCGACGCCGGCGTCCCTATGCTGGCAGTCTGTTCAGATACCGGGCCGGCCTGCCGGCGGGCTCTACCCACCGGACGGAAAGGCGACAGATGAGCGCAAAGGCGGATTCCCGGCTGACCCCGCGGCAGCGACTGGCCCGCGGCCTGACCTATTCGGCGCAGGGACCGGTGGACGTCACCCGGGGAGTGGTCGGCCTGAGTGTCCAGTCTGCGCAATCGACCGCCGCACAGCTGCGTCGCCGGTATCAAGAAGGCCGGCTGGCCCAAGACCTCGCCGCGGCGCAGGAAACCCTGGCCCAGGAATTGGCCGCCGCGCAGGAAGTCGTCACGAATCTGCCCCAGGCGCTGCAGGACGCGCGGCGCGCGCAGCGTCGCGGCAAGCGCCCATTGGTCTTTGCCGCGGCCGCCGTCGCGGTCCTCGCCGGGGGCGCCGTCGTGTTCAGCCTCGTCCGGCGCTCCGTGCGGGCGAAGCCCCAGGACCCGCAGTCGCGTCCGCCCAGCGTCGACGTGCAACCGCGTCCCTAGGTCACCGCACGGCCAGCTGAAGCCGTTCGCGGCGCCGGACCAGGATGCTCGGCAGCCATTCGCCGATGTCGGTCGCGTCGATCCATGAGGTGCGCTCGAGCAGCATCCGCAGCACGATATGGGCCTCCAACCGGGCCAGCGCGGCACCGACGCAGAAATGCACGCCTTTGCCGAAAGTCACGTGGCTCTTGGCGGACGCGCGGTCGAGCCGGAATTCGTTCGGGCCTTCGAAGTGCGACGGGTCGCGGTTGGCCGCTCCCCACATGAGTAACAGGTGCGCGCCGGCCGGCACTTCGACCCCACCCAGCGCGGTGTCGCGCCACACGTGGCGGTAATGACCGCGAAACGGCGACTCAAAGCGCAGCGTCTCTTCGATGAAACTGCTTAGCAATTCCGGGTTTTCGCGAAGTTGCTGCTGGATCGCGGGGCGATCGGTAAGGATCCAGGCCGCGCTGCCCAGCAGCGACGCCGTCGATTCTCCCGCGGCGCTGAAGAGGGTGAGCATGATCCCAAGCGCCGGCAGCTGTTCAAGTTCACCCGATGCGCAGCGGGCTGCCAGATCGGCGATCAGACCGTCTTCACGGTTGTCGCTTGCCTTTTCGAAGTGCTCGAGGACATAACCGGAGAGTTCCATTGCCGCGACTCCGGCCGCCGCGAGCTGATCGGGTGTGACGATCCCGTCGAGCAAGGTGGTGGTGGCGTAGCCGAGCCGAATGAGCCTGTCGACATCATCGTCGGGCAGACCCAACAGCTTGCAGACCACCATCATCGGCAACCGGTTGGCGACCGCGCTCATCCACTCGATCTGACCATCGCGCAGGTTCTCCTCCCAGAGAAGGTCCGCGGTCTGTGCGGCGAACTCTTCAATGATCCGAACACGTTTGGCCGATAGGTGGGGTAGCAGGATCTTCCGGTGCATCGCATGAATCGGGTCGTCCGCAGTGGCCAATGTATGCATCGGGGCTCCCGGCGGTCCCATATCGAACGGGGTAATGGTGCCGTCCTCGTGGAAAACCATGGTCGCTGTGAGGTTCGATGAAAAGTCTCCGACCCGGTCGACGGCCTCCAGCACCGCGTCCCAACCGCATACCGCGTAGAACACCGAGTCGCCGATGCGGTGCACCGGCGCCTCGGCGCGCATCCGGTCGTACAGCGGGTAGGGATCCTGTATCGCCTCGCTACCAAAGAATCGGACCGCGCTGTCCAAGACCGTCATGCGTTTCAGGCTCGACGCAGGCCACCGGCGGCGTCAACGGGATGCCGAGAAGTTGAGGAACCGTCGCGCCCGCGCGCAGCGGGGGACGACCACGCACACCGGGCACCAGCAGCCGATTCGTTTGATAAGGAGTGTGTCAAATTTCTCACCCTGCGAAAGACACTTCTCGGTCGTGCAATGTGGTGGAGCATGGGTGGATGCCGCGTGATGACTGGTTGGTGGGTCGGGACCGCCGCAGTGAAGCCGCCGAACGGATCTACACCGCGGCGGCCGACCTGATCGCGCGCCACGGATACGACGGATTCACGATCGAGGCTTTGGCGGCCCGGGTGCACTGCTCGCCCGCGACGATCTACCGGCATGCCGGCGGCAAGGCGACCATCCGCGACGCCGTAATCGGCATTCAAGCGGCTCGCATTGTCGACGCCACACGGCAAGCCATCGAGGACCTTCGGGGCCCCGAGCGGGTGGTGACCGCCACGATCCTGGCGTTGGAACGCCTGCGCTCCGATCCGCTGGCTCAGCTCATGCGCTCGATCCATGCGGCCCCGGTCAGCGATTGGGTCATCAGCTCACCCACGGTGACCACCCTGGCCGCCGAGATGCTGGGGCCCGACAACGATGACCCGTTGGCCGCGCAGTGGTTGATCCGCGTCTTCCTGGCGCTGTGGGGTTGGCCGCTCAAAGACCCGGACGCCGAACGCGCCCTGGTGGAGCGCTTTCTCGGCTCGTCGTATACCGCGACGGCGGCGAAGGACGCTTGAGTTGTGGAGCCTAGGGGAATCGAACCCCTGACACCCGCCTTGCAAAGGCGGTGCTCTACCAACTGAGCTAAGGCCCCTCATCGTGACTGAGCGGTTGACCCCGGTCATCCACCGCCACGTGCCAGACCTCGACCCCACGTCGTGACCACGCCACCGCTGCCAATACGGCGATGAGTCCCAGTGGCAGGGCGAGCCTTACGCAACGTCTTGACGGGCACATGGTTGTGGGCCTAGGAGGACTCGAACCTCCGACCTCTTCGTTATCAGCGAAGCGCTCTAACCGCCTGAGCTATAGGCCCGTACTCGCGTACGGCCGAGCGACGAGATTACCGCAATCCCCGCCCTACTCCCAAAAGCACAGCATTCACTGCTAGTCGCGGTCCGCCAGCGTGACCTCGACGCCGCCGATCAGATCGGTCGTCAGGTTGTAGACGAACGCGGCGATGGTGGCCATCGCGGTCAGCAGCACGATGTTGACCAGCCCGATCAGGACGGCGCCGCCGAATATCGTGCCGCTGGACACCAGTTCGCCGCTGCTGCCGCTGGTGTTGTTCAGCAGGTCGCCGACGTTGCTGTTCAGCTTCGACCACACACCCATACCGCCGAGCACCAGGTAGAGGAACGCGACGGCAATCATCCAGACGAAGAACAACGCCACCGAGAGCAGCAGCGACACCTTCAGCGTGCTCCACGGGTCGATGCGGCGGATCTGCATGCTCGCGCGCACCGGGCCCCGCGTGCGCCGGGACACCTGCACCCGGTTGTCGCGACTGTCCCGTGCGTCCCGGCTTTCGGCGGCGGTCGAACGGCCCGTGCCCGACGAGCTCGACGACTCCGCGGGCCGCTCGGGGGCGGGCTTGCGGTGCGGGCCGCGCGGCAGCGGGCCGGACAGGTCCGGTAGCTCGCTGGCGTAGGCCTCCGTCTGCGACGTCTCGCCGCGCGTGGGCTCGGGCTCCTTGGCGTGCGACGGGGCGCCGGGTGCCGCGGTGCCGGAGATGAACCGGTTCAGCCGGGCTTCGACGCCGCCGGCCTGGCCGGAAGACCGCTTTTCGGTGGGCGGCTCGCCCTGCCGAGGTCCCGGCTGCTGGGGCCGGCCGCCGCGCTGCCAGGGCGGGCCATCCCCGCCCTCTTGGCTGCGGCCGCCCTGCGCGGGCGGCGCGGCGCGGCGCACCCCGGCACGCTCGACCGAACCATCCCCGTTGGGGCCGTCCCCCTTTTTGGGGGCACCCGGCTCGTTCGGTGAGGTCACCCCGACTCCTTAGGTCTCCTACCCTGGCCGCCGACGCGGTGGCAGTCGCGTTATGTCTGGTCGGGCTGAGTCTAATTGCCCGATTCCTCCGCGAGCCGTCCCGCGGCCCGCATCGTCATCGGGCCGAGTCTAGTGGCTCGGCGCCGGCTAGCTGTCCGACTCCGCGGCGCCGCCGCTTTCCTCGACGACTTCGTCCGCGTTTTCTTCCGCGTTGCGGGCGATGGCCAACAGCGTGTTCTCTTCACCCAGGTTCATCAGGCGCACGCCCTTGGTCTGCCGTCCCGCCTTGCGGACCTGGCCCGCTGCGGTGCGGATGACGCCGCCTCCCGAGGTGATTGCGTACAGCTCGCTGTCCTCATCGACAATCAACGCACCAACCAGCCTGCCACGCCGGCGGTCGTACATCACCGTCAGGACTCCCTTGCCCCCACGGCCCTGCACCGGATACTCCTCGATCGCGGTGCGCTTGGCATAACCGCCGGACGTCGCCACCAGGAGGTAGGTGCCCTCGCGCACGACGTTGAGCGACAGCAGGTAGTCGTCGGCGTTGAACCGCATGCCCTGCACGCCGGAGGTGGCGCGGCCCATCGGGCGCAGCGCTTCGTCGGTCGCCGAGAACCGGATGGACTGGCCGTTGGCCGAGACCAGCAGCAGGTCCTCGTCGGCGGAGCACAGCACCGCGCCCACCAGCTCGTCGCCGTCGCGCAGGTTGACGGCGACGATGCCACCCGAGCGGTTGGAATCGAAGTCGGTCAGCTTGGACTTCTTGACCAGGCCGTTGCGGGTGGCCAGGACCAGGTAGGGGGCGTCCTCGTAGCCGCGGATCTGGATGACCTGCGCGATGCGCTCCTCGGGCTGGAACGCCAGCAGGTTGGCGACGTGCTGACCGCGCGCGGTCCTCGACGCCTCGGGCAGCTCGTACGCCTTGGCGCGATACACCCGGCCCTGCGTGGTGAAGAACAGGATCCAGTCGTGCGTGGAGCACACGAAGAAGTGCCGCACGATGTCGTCCTGCTTCAGGCCGGCGCCCTGCACGCCCTTGCCGCCCCGTTTCTGGCTGCGGTACAGGTCGGTCTTGGTTCGCTTGGCGTAGCCGGTCTCGGTGATGGTGACGACGACGTCCTCACGGGCGATCAGATCCTCGTCGTTAACGTCGCCGTCGGCGGCGATGATCCGGGTGCGACGCTCGTCGCCGTGCTTGTCCACGATCTCGGACAGCTCTTCGTGCACGATCGCGCGCTGCCGCTCGGGCTTGGCCAGGATGTCTTCCAGGTCCGCGATCTCGGCCTCGATCTTGGCCAGGTCGTCGATGATGCGCTGGCGCTCCAGGGCGGCCAGCCGGCGCAGCTGCATGTCCAGGATCGCCTGCGCCTGGATTTCGTCGATGTCCAGCAGCTCGATCAGTCCGGCCCGCGCGATCTCTACGGTCTCCGACGCGCGGATCAGGGCGATCACCTCGTCAAGCGCGTCGAGCGCTTTGACCAGACCGCGCAAGATGTGCGCGCGTTCGTTCGCCTTGCGCAACCGGTAGGTGGTGCGCCGGACGATGACGTCGAGTTGATGCGCGACGTAGTAGCGGATCATCTGGTCGAGCCGCAGCGTGCGCGGCACCCCGTCGACGATCGAGAGCATGTTCGCGCCGAAACTGGTCTGCAGCTGGGTGTGCTTGTAAAGGTTGTTCAGCACCACCTTGGCCACGGCGTCGCGCTTGATCTCTACCACGATGCGCAGACCGACGCGGTCGCTGGACTGGTCTTCGATGTTGGAGATGCCGGCTAGCTTGCCGTCGCGGACCTGCTCGGCGATCGAGGTGATGAAGTTGTCGTGGTTCACCTGGTAGGGCAGCTCGGTGATCACCAGCGAGGTGCGGCCACGCGAATCCTCTTCCACCTCAACGACTCCGCGCATCCGGATCGAGCCGCGTCCGGTGGTGTACGCGTCGTGGATGCCCTGCGATCCGACGATCAGACCGTGGGTGGGGAAGTCCGGCCCCTTGACCCGCTCGCAGACCGCGGCCAGCGTGGCCTCTTCGTCGGCCTCGTGATTGTCCAGGCACCAGTAGACGGCTTCGGCCAACTCGCGCAGGTTGTGCGGCGGAATGTTGGTCGCCATGCCGACCGCGATGCCGCCGGAGCCGTTGGCCAGCAGGTTGGGGAACCGGCTGGGCAGCACGGTCGGCTCCTGCACCCGGCCGTCATAGTTGGGGATGAAATCGACTGTCTCCTCGTCGATTTCGCGCAGCATGTCCATCGCGAGCGGAGTCAGCCGGGCTTCTGTGTATCTCATCGCCGCCGGCGGGTCGTTACCCGGCGAACCGAAGTTGCCCTGCCCGTCGACCAGCGGGTAGCGCAGCGACCACGGTTGCGCCATGCGCACCAGGGTGTCGTAGATCGAGGCGTCGCCGTGCGGGTGGTAGTTACCCATCGTCTCGGCGACCGACCGCGCCGACTTGGCGTGGCTGCGGTCGGGGCGGAACCCGGAGTCGTACATCGCGTAGAGCACCCGGCGGTGCACCGGCTTCAGGCCGTCGCGCACCTCGGGCAGCGCGCGGCCGACGATGACGCTCATCGCGTAATCGATGTAGCTGCGCTGCATCTCCTGCTGAATGTCGACCGGCTGGATGCGGTCGACGGAGTCGTCGCCTGGCGGCAGCGTGGTGTCAGTCATGTATTCCTCGTTGGTTGGTCAACTCCTGGCCGGGTCCGATCGCTCAGACGTCCAGGAAGCGAACGTCCTTGGCATTGCGGGTGATAAAGCTGCGGCGCGCATCGACGTCCTCGCCCATCAGGATGGAGAACAGTTCGTCGGCGGCCGCCGCGTCGTCGAGCGTGACTTGGCGCAGCACCCGGACGGTGGGATCCATTGTGGTTTCCCACAATTCCTTGGCATCCATCTCACCGAGACCCTTGTAGCGCTGGATCCCGTCGTCCTTATTGATCTTCTTGCCCGCCTTCTGGCCGGCCTCCAGCAAGCCGTCACGCTCGCGGTCGGAGTAGGCGAATTCGGGATCGCTGCGCTGCCACTTCAGCTTGTACAGCGGCGGCTGCGCCAAGAACACGTGGCCGTGCTCGATCAGCGGCCGCATGAACCGGAACAGCAGCGTCAACAACAGGGTCGAGATGTGCTGGCCGTCGACGTCCGCGTCGGCCATCAGCACAATCTTGTGGTAGCGCAGTTTGGCGATGTCGAATTCGTCGTGGATGCCGGTGCCCAGCGCGGTGATGATCGCCTGGACTTCGGTGTTCTTCAAAACCCGGTCGATGCGCGCCTTTTCGACGTTGATGATCTTGCCGCGCAGCGGCAGGATGGCCTGAAACATCGAGTCGCGGCCACTCTTGGCCGAGCCGCCGGCCGAGTCACCCTCCACCACATACAGTTCGGACTTGCGCGGGTCCGTGGAGCGGCAATCGGCGAGCTTGCCGGGCAGTCCACCGAGATCGGTAGCGCTCTTGCGGCGCACCAACTCTCGCGCTTTGCGCGCGGCGATGCGGGCTTGTGCCGACGACACCGCCTTGTTGACCACGACCTTGGCGTCGGCGGGGTTGGCCTCGAACCAGTGCGTGAGTTGCTCGTTGCAAACCTTCTGCACGAACGACTTGACTTCGGTGTTGCCCAGTTTTGTCTTGGTCTGACCCTCGAACTGCGGCTCGCTGACCTTGACCGAGATCACCGCCGCCAGGCCCTCACGAATGTCGTCACCGGTGAGGTTCGGATCCTTGTCTTTCAGCAGCTTCTTGTCTTTGGCGTACTTGTTGACCACCGTCGTCAGCGCGCTGCGGAAACCCTCTTCGTGGGTGCCTCCCTCGTGGGTGTTGATGGTGTTGGCGAAGGTGTGCACCGATTCCGAGTAACCACCGTTCCATTGCATCGCGATTTCGACCTCGTGGCCCGGACCCTTGCCGTCGAAGTCGATGATGCTCTGCTGGATCGGGCTCTTGGTGCGGTTGATGTGCTTGACGAAGTCGACGAGCCCACCGGGGTAGTGGAAGGTACGGTGCTTAACCTTATGTGGCGCAGTGGATTCCGCGGCCTTTTCCTGAGCCGACTTGGGAGCCTCAGCGGTGTCGCTGACCACCTCGTCGACGACCTCTTCATTGCTGACCCGCTCATCGGTGAGGTTGATCGTCAACCCCTTGTTGAGGAACGCCATCTCCTGCAGCCGGCGCGCGACGGTTTCGAAGTCGTACTCGGTGGTTTCAAAGATCTCCGGATCGGCCCAGAATCGGATCGTGGTGCCGGTGCGCTTGGTGGCCTCGCCCTGCTTGAGGGTGCCGGGCACCGCGCGGTCGTAGTACTGCGACCATTCGTGGCCGTCGCGGGCGATGTCGACCTCGAGGCGGGTCGAGAGCGCGTTGACCACCGACACGCCGACGCCGTGCAGACCACCACTGACGTTGTAGCCGCTGTTCTCTCCGCCGAACTTGCCGCCCGCGTGCAGTTGGGTCATCACGACGTCGACGGTGGGGGCGCCGGTCGCGTGCATCGCGACCGGGATCCCGCGGCCGTTGTCGGAGACCTCGACGCTGCCGTCGTCGAGAATGCGGACGTCGACCTTGTCGGCGTAGCCGGCCATCGCCTCGTCGACCGAGTTGTCGACCACCTCCCAGATGAGGTGGTGCAGACCACGCTCACCGGTGGACCCGATGTACATACCGGGCCGTTTGCGGACGGCCTCCAGGCCTTCGAGCACAGTGATCGCTGAAGCGCCGTATTCTTCTTGCGCCTTCTTCTTCTGGGCAGCCACGGTCGGAATGCTCTCCTTGGGGTTTCATGCGGGCGGTTCCAGTCACCGCAACAGTCGCACCGTGCCAGTCTAGCGTGATCAACCGCCCGCACCGATTTTCTGGCCGCGTTTCTACCCAGCTAACCGCGCCGTGCGCACGATTTCTTTATTCTGGCCGCGTCCCGACGTGCGTCGAGGGGGTCCGCGTCGTCCTGGCGGATTTGAGGGGCCTGTGGACGAACCCCCGTCCGGGGATGCGCGGAAGCCGTCGAACTCCCCTAACCGTAGGTGTCCCGCGGGCCTCGCCCAGCGATATGGCGCGGGCCTTTGCGCCACGAGGGGGCGGCAGGGCCGGTGATTTTCAACGACGTCACCACACCGTTGCCGACGGCGGCGGCGATCTTGGCCAGTAACTGCGGCTGAATCATCCGCAACTGAGTGGCCCACGCCGTCGATTCGGCGGCCACGCTCAGCACACCATCATTGAGGGCGGTCGGCGTCGCATGATCAGCGATCTGGTGCCCGACGACGGTCGCCCAGTTGCCCAGCACGGTGCCCTCGGCGACCTGCGCGGACCAGCCCCGTTTTTTCGCCAGATCGCGCGCCAGGCTGCCCAGCGGTTGCGGATCGCGCGCGTCGGGCCCCGGCCCCGACCAACTGCGCCGCCGGCCCGCCACCCGGCGCGGCGCCGGGGCGACGGCACGGCCGCGGCCGGCGTCTTTGCCCTGAGCCCGCGCGGCCGCCCGCGCCTCCTCGAGGGTGCGCCTCACCAGGTCGATCCCGCTCAGCGCACTCAACGGCTCGGTGGGACGCGGACCCTCATCCGTGCCGGTCACGTGCGCACCTCCGATATCCGCCCCGAGTCGCTGTCCCGTAAGTCGACGTACACCTGCCGAGCCTCCCAGCCCGCCGGAATGTCTTCCAGCACCGCCGCGGTCACCAACACCTGTTCGGCCGATTCGGCCACCGTGGCCAGCGCCCGGCGCCGCGCCGCGTCGAGTTCGGCGAACACGTCATCGAGCAGCAAGACGGGATCGCTTTCCTCAGCCCGCAGCAATTCGTATGCGGCCAACCGGAGCGACAGCGCGAACGACCACGATTCCCCATGGCTGGCAAAGCCTTTCGCGGGCTGGTCGCCGAGCCACAATTCCAGGTCGTCGCGGTGCGGTCCGACGAGGCACATGCCGCGTTCCAGCTCCGCACCGCGGCGGGACGACAACGCCGCCAATAGGGCCGCTTCCAGAAACTCGCGGTCGGCGCCGGCGATGTCCGCGGCGGCTTCGGCGCCCAGGCTGGATCGATAACCGATGGAGGCGGCGCGTGAACCCGGCGCCAGCAGCTGATAGGCCTTCTCGACCTCCGGTGCCAACTGATTCACCAAATCGATACGGACGGCCATCAATTGGGCACCGTATTCGGCCAGGCGGCTGTCCCAGACGTCCAATGTGTCCAGGGCGCTCTGGTCGCCGCGGTAGCGCGCACCGGACAGAGATTTCAACAGCGCCGTGCGCTGCCGCAGGACTTTTTCGTAGTCGGCGCGCACCGCTGCCACCGCCGGGCGGCGCACCGTCGCCAGATCGTCCAGGTAGCGCCGCCGATCGGATGGGTCACCGCGGACCAGGGACAGATCCTCGGGAGCAAACAACACCGCGCGCAAGACCCCGATCACCTCACGTGTACTGCGCACCGGTGAGCGGTTCAGCCGCGCCTTGTTCGCCCGGCCGGCCGCGATCTCCAGATCGACCGCGCACTCCCTGCCTTCGTTGACCACGATCGTGGACACCACCGCGCGCTCGGCGCCCGCGCGGATCAGCGGCGCATCCGTTCCCACCCGATGCGAACCCATGGTGCTCGAATACCACAGCGCCTCAAGAAGATTCGTCTTCCCGAACCCGTTGGAACCGATGAAGACCGTCCGACCAGGCTGCAATTCGAGGTCGGCGTGTGCCCAGGACCGGAAATCGCGCAGTCCCAAATGCCGGACGTACACCTAGCCAGGCAACCGGACGGGCATCAGTAGGTAGACGTAATCGGTCGGCAGGGCGCTGTAGGGGCCGGCGCCGATGGGATGGCTGTCATCGTTCAACGCCGGACGCAGCAACGCCGGCTTGCCCGGGGTCGTGAAACCGAACGACACCAGCTCGGAATGCACCGATCCCAATCCGTCGGTCAGGTACGTCGGATTGAACGCGATGGTCAGCGGCTCCCCGACGAAATCGACCGCCAGGTCCTCCTCGGCCCGGCCGACGTCGTCGGCGCCCGCGGACAGCCGCAGCGATCCCTCACTGAATTCCATCCGCACCTGGGCTCCGCGGTCGGCCACCAGCGCCACCAGCTTGATCGCCTCGGTCAACTCCGCGACGTTGATCGTCGCGACCGCCGTGTGCTCCGCCGGTAGCAGCTGACGGAACTTCGGGAATTCCGCATCCAGCAGGCGGGTGGTGCTGCGCTTGCCGTTACCGCTGATGCCGAGCAATCCGTCCTTGCCGACGCCCGAACCAGCACCCAATGACAGCCGGACCTCCGAGCCGTCGGCGCCCGTCCGCGCGGCCTCGGCGAGCGTCTTGGCCGGGACCAGAACCGCAGCTTCGATGTCGGGCGAGGCCGCCGACCAGGTCAACTCGCGCACCGCCAGCCGGAACCTGTCGGTAGCGGCCAAAACCACCGTGTCACCCGAAATCTCAACCCTGATTCCGGTCAGCATCGGCAACGTGTCGTCGCGGCCGGCCGCGATGGCCACCTGGCTGATCGCCTCGGCGAACAGGTCGGCCGGCAGCGTGCCGGTCTCTTCGGGCAGCGCCGGCAGCGTCGGGTAATCCTCAACCGCCATCGTCGGCAGCGAGAACCTGGCGTTTCCGCAGTGCAGCGCCACCCGGTTCCCGTCGACGTAGAAGTCGATCGGCTTGTTCGGCAGCGCCCGCACGATGTCGGACAGCAACCGACCGGACACCAAAACACTGCCCGGAGAAGCGATTTCGGCTGCCACCTGTGCTTCGGCCGAAACCTCGTAATCGAATCCGGAGATGGTCAGGCCCTCATCGGTTCCCGAGAGCAGCACCCCGGAAAGCACCGGCACCGCGGGCCGGGACGGCAGGTTCTTCGCCACCCACGACACCGCGTCTGCGAAAGACTCCCGCACCAAACGAAATTTCAAGTCGCTGAGGCCAGCCGTTGTCGTCGCCGCGTCCATAGCGTCCCTTCACCTACCCAGCGTTTTCGAATCCATTGGCTAGCCGCCCCCCGCTAGCACGGGGCTCCGCCGCGAACGCCGATGACACGTAATGCCAACGCCGATCGCAACGGCAGTCGAAGAACAACCGTAGATCCTCCGACGCCATCTTGAAAGCTAATCGCAAAGCCCGACAACCTGAGCGGACGCAGGCTGAGACGACGGGTGTGCGCCGCGCGTCCCCAAGCCTGTATTTCAAAGAAGAACCGATGAAGAGATCCCAGTACCAGTATTAAGGCCTGTGCATTCTGGGGACAGCACCGTCTCGGCGCAGCTAGCGCCTCGATCGGGTTGTGCATCACGACGGGAACGCCTGTGGGTGACATGTTGGGTGGATGGGGACGAACGACGGTTGTGCACGCACGGCCTGTTACTGCACCGGCGTTTAATTGCGTTGTGCACAGCCCTGCGCACATGCCCTGGGTGTGGCGGATGTGACAGACGGGTGTGAAGTTTCTCGAAAAAAATTACAAACATGGGCAGCGGAAAGCACCAAAATCAGCGCTCGCAGCGTTGGGGGAGCGGAGAAGTCAGCGCTTGGAGCGCTGCCGGATGCGAGTGGTGAGCTCCTTGACGTGATCAAAAACCTCACGCCGCTCGGCCATCTCGGACAAGATCTTGCGCTGCGCGTACATGACTGTGGTGTGGTCACGGCCGAATGCCTGCCCGATCTTGGGCAGGGATAGGTCGGTGAGTTCGCGGCACAGATACATCGCGATCTGGCGCGACTGGGCCAGCGCCCGGGTCTTGCCGGGCCCGCGGAGCTCTTCGACGGTGGTGTCGAAGTATTCGGCGGTGGCCGCCATGATGGTGGCCGCGCTGATCTGCATGGTGCTGGCGTCGGCGATCAGGTCGCGCAGCACAATCTCGGCCAGCGACTTGTCGATCGGCGTCTTGTTCAGCGACGCGAATGCGGTCACCCGGATCAGGGCGCCCTCGAGCTCTCGGATGTTGCGTTCGATACTGCTGGCGATCAACTCGAGGACGTCGTCGGGGACCGCCAACCGTTCCATTTGCGCCTTCTTACGCAAGATGGCGATGCGGGTCTCGAGCTCCGGGGGCTGTACATCGGTGATCAAGCCCCACTCGAACCGCGTCCTGAGCCGGTCTTCCAGGGTGGCCAGCTGTTTGGGCGGCCGGTCCGACGAGATGACGATCTGCTTGTTGGCGTTATGCAGGGTGTTGAAGGTGTGGAAGAACTCCTCCTGGATACCTTCCTTGCCCTCGATGAACTGAATGTCATCGACCAGCAGCACGTCGACATCGCGATAGCTGCGCTTGAACGCGACCTTGCGGTCGTCGCGTAGCGAGTTGATGAAGTCGTTGGTGAATTCCTCGGTGGAGACGTACTTGACCCGCATCCCGGGGAAGAGCCGCTGCGCGTAATTGCCGGCGGCGTGCAACAGGTGGGTCTTGCCCAGACCGGACTCACCCCAGATGAACAACGGGTTGTAAGCCCGGGCCGGCGCCTCGGCGATGGCCAGGGCGGCGGCGTGGGCGAACCGGTTGGAGGCGCCGATCACGAAGGTGTCGAAGGTGTAGCGACGGTTGAGGCTCGTTCCGGCCGCGACGGCCGGATCGATGGCGTGCGGCCGCTCGGTGAAGTAGTTCGGCCAGCCCGGCTGGTTGTCGCTGACGGTCTCGCTGTTTTCGAAGGCTTCCTCGGTCTCGACGGCCGCGGCGTCAGCGGTGAATGACGGGTCGGATCCGGGGAACGGTTCGGCCGGTGGGATGAGCGCATCCTCGACGTCGTCGGGTGGGGGAGCGATGCGGACGCCCAACTGGATCTGCTGCCCGAGCCGGCGGCTCAGCGCATCGGTGATCGGGGCCCGCAAGTGTCGTTCGATTTCGTTTTGGACAAAACTGCTGGGCACCGACAGCAGAGCAAATCCCTCGACGATGGTCAGCGGGCGAACGAGATTCAGCCACGCTCGTTGCTGGGGAGTGAGGGGGGTGACCAGGGTCGTGCGGTTGGCGGGCATGCCGTCCGTGGAGGGCTCTCCGTTGAGTTCGGAAACGACCGCATTCCACACTGTCGTGAAACTGGAACCGGGGTCATCGGTCAACGACGCATCTCCCTGGTTCTCGAACGTCCCGACCCGAGTCACACACGCTTGGCGACAAAACAACTGTCCACATAGTTATACACAGGTGTGGACAGGATGATCGTAGGTGAGCCACAACCTACCGGCGACGGCTCGCGATCTCCGCGCTGAAAGAGAACCTCGAAAGGTCGTCTAGGCAGCTAGTCGATCTACCATCCTCGCTTCGTTGTCGAGCGCTGCTTCAGTCTAAAACGACTTCGCAGAAGCTAACAGTTTTCCGCGCGGCTGCCAACCGTTCCGCTGCATTCCAATCGGGTCGTTTAGGGTACGTGGGGCCTGCTTCGGCTCGTTATGGTAGCCACGTCCCTGGCGGGTGTGAGCGAAACGGAAATCTTTCTGCGGGCCGCCGCGCGGGTTCGTTGCGGGAAGCCAGGTTTGACCAGGCGAAGGCTCGTCAGTACCCTCAAACAGTCGCCCGAAAGTCGGCGATACGGCTGCGACCCGAACCACTTGGGGACCGCGCCGGCCAGCAGCACCAAGACCACCTCCGGTCGAACCGCGGACGAGCCCGATGCGAAACGTCTGACGGCCGGATGGCAACACAACGAGGAGAACGTCGTGGCCAAGGGCAAGCGGACCTTCCAGCCGAATAACCGGCGCCGAGCCCGCGTGCATGGTTTCCGCCTGCGGATGCGCACTCGTGCCGGACGCGCGATCGTGTCCGGTCGGCGCCGCAAGGGTCGCCGCGCGCTCTCTGCCTGATCGCAACGTCAGGTTTTTCGGCGGTGCTTCCCGCACGCAACCGCATGACGCGGTCAATTGACTTTGACGCGACGGTGAAGCACGGGATTCGTCTGGCACAGCCCGACGTCGTCGTGCACTTCCGTCGGGGAATGGACCGCGACGAAATCGGTGCGCCCCGCGTCGGATTGGTTGTGGGCAAGCCCGTCGGATCGGCCGTGGAACGCCACCGAGTCTCGCGCCGGCTGCGGCATGTTGCCCGCACCCTGCTGAGCGAGCTCGGTGAATCCGATCAGTTGGTGATCCGTGCGCTGCCCACCAGCCGCACCGCATCCTCGGCCCGGCTCGAGCAGGAACTGCGTCGTTGTCTGCGGCGCGTGCCGCCGGCGGGGAGCAAGTCGTGACGGCAGTCGCGCGGGTGCGCGCATTGACCCGTAGGACCGGAAGGGCCGCCGCCCGCGGAGTGATTTTCCTGATCCAGCTGTACCGGCATATGGTGTCGCCGCTACGCCCGGCGACGTGTCGCTTCGTTCCAACGTGCAGCCAGTACGCGGTCGATGCGCTCGACGAGTACGGCCTGATTCGGGGGAGCTGGTTGGCTGCGGCCAGACTCGCCAAGTGCGGACCATGGCATGAAGGCGGATGGGATCCGATACCGGACCGCCCCGGACGCCACGTGAATTGCCAAAACGCCAGCGGCGCTTCGGTTGTCCGAGCGGCGCGAGGGGAGAGTGGATCTTTTGTTTGATTTCTTCAGCCTCGACTTCGTCTACTACCCGGTGTCGTGGATCATGTGGGTTTGGTACAAGTTGTTCGCCTCCATGCTGGGGCCGTCTAACTTCTTCGCCTGGGCGCTGTCGGTGATGTTCCTGGTGTTCAGTCTCCGGGCGCTGCTCTACAAGCCGTTCGTGCGGCAGATCCGCACCACCCGCCAGATGCAGGAACTGCAGCCGCAGATCAAGGCGCTGCAGAAGAAGTACGGCAAGGACCGCCAGCGGATGGCGCTCGAGATGCAGAAGCTGCAACGCGAGCACGGCTTCAACCCGATCCTGGGGTGCCTGCCGATGCTGGCGCAGATCCCGGTGTTCCTCGGTCTGTATCACGTGCTGCGTTCGTTCAACCGGACCACCGGCGGCTTCGGCCAGCCTCAGTTGTCGGTCGCGCAGAACCGCCTGACCGGAAACTACGTCTTCACCCCGACCGACGTCGGACATTTCCTGGACGCGAACCTGTTCGGCGCACCCATCGGCGCCTCCATGACGCAGCGCACCGGTCTGGACGCGTTCACGCTCTTCGACCGGCCGGCCGTGATCGCGGTGGGCCTGCCGGTGATGATCCTGGCCGGCGTCGCGACCTACTTCAACAGCCGGGCGTCGGTGGCGCGGCAGAGCCCGGAGGCGGCGGCCAACCCGCAGACCGCGATGATGAACAAACTCGCGCTCTACGTTTTCCCGCTCGGCGTGGTGGTCGGTGGGCCGTTCCTTCCGCTCGCGATCATCCTGTACTGGTTCGCCAACAACATCTGGACCTTCGGGCAGCAGCACTACGTCTTCGGGATGATCGAGAAAGAGGACGAAGCCAAGAAGCGGGAGGCGATCCAACGCCGCGCGGCTAACGCGCCGGCGCCGGGCGCGAAGCCGAAGCGGAACCCCAAGGCGGCATCACCGGGCGGGAACGGTTCGTCGACGGCTGACAGCGATATCGAGGCATCCGGTTCGGCGGTGGCGGATTCCGATCGGGCCGACGGCCCGGCCACCTTCGGGGGCGACGGCCCGACCAACCGCACGCCGCGGCCCGGTGCGCGACCGAAAAAACGCAAACGCTGATCCGGGCGGAATAGCTATCGGGGCCGCCTGCATAGGACGACCCCAATTGGGCTGGGGCCCATGGAATGAGGGAGAGAAGACATGACAGATGCCGACACCACCGAGCGTGACGTCGACACGGAGCTCGAGACGCAAGCGGCCGCCGAGGATGCGGCGGAATCCGGTGCGGAGGAAAACGACGATCTCGAGGAGCGGTTGGTCGCCGAGGGCGAGATAGCCGGGGACTACCTCGAGGAGCTGTTGGACCTGTTGGACTTCGACGGCGACATCGACTTGGACGTCGAGGGCAGCCGGGCGGTCGTCAGCATCGATGGCAGCGACGACTTGAACAAGTTGGTCGGTCGCGGCGGTGAGGTGCTCGACGCACTGCAGGAACTCACCCGGCTGGCGGTGCACCAGAAGACCGGCGTGCGGAGCCGGCTGATGCTCGACATCGCGAGCTGGCGTCGGCGGCGCCGGGAGGAGCTGGCGGCGCTGGGGGACAAGGTCGCGCGCCGCGTGCTCGAATCAGGGGAACGCGAAGAGCTGTCGCCGATGACGCCGTTCGAACGCAAGATCGTCCACGACGCCGTCGCGGCGGTCGCCGGGGTGCACAGCGAAAGCGAGGGCGTCGAGCCCGCGCGCCGCGTGGTCGTCCTGCACGACTGACCGCCCAGAGTTACAGCGGTGTAGTTCCCGTCGCCCACCCGGCTTGTTGCAAGTGCACGCTCCAACTAGAGGATGTTTCACGTGAAACATGTCGGTCCCGCCGACGCCGCGGCGGGCCCGCAGGGGGAGGGCGCGGGGATCGGCCCAGCCCCGAAGTCGGCGGCGGCGATCTTCGGCGCCCGGCTGGGGATGGCGCGACACTATGCGGAACTCCTCGCGACCGCCGGGGTGGAACGCGGGCTCCTCGGCCCGCGAGAGGTCGACCGTGTGTGGGACCGCCACATACTCAATAGCGCGGTGCTCACCGAACTGCTAGGCCAGGGTGAACGGATCATCGATATCGGCAGCGGGGCGGGACTGCCTGGCATACCCTTGGCGATCGCGCGATCCGATCTCGACGTCGTCTTGCTCGAGCCACTGCTGCGGCGCAGCGAATTTCTCAACGAGGTCATCGACGAACTAGGGTTAGCCGTCGAAGTGGTCCGTGGCCGTGCGGAGGAGCCGGGGGTACGCAACCGGTTCGGGGAGAGGGATGCTGCGGTGTCGCGAGCGGTTGCGTCATTGGACAAGTTGACGAAGTGGAGCTTGCCGCTGCTGCGCCCCGGCGGGCGGATGCTCGCCATCAAGGGTGAGCGGGCTTCCGACGAAGTTGAACAGTACCGGCGTGTGATGACAGCATCGGGCGCCGCTGATGTCAGGGTGGTGACATGTGGCGCGAACTATTTGCGTCCCCCCGCAACCGTAGTTTCAGCGCGCCGCGGAAAGCCGCCACACCACAAGCCGGCACGGACCGGGAAGGCCGGAACCCGATGACTTCTTCAGGAGATTGGCCGGTGGCTCCGCAGGCCCCGGCAGACGTTCACCAGGCGGCGGCCCCGGCTGCGGCGGCGAATCCGGATGCATCCGCACCACCGCCGGTTGCCTCCGCGCCGGCCATGGGGACGAATGTTTCACGTGAAACACCGGACGAATTCGACACGCCGATCGGGGCGGCCGCTGAGCGCGCGATGCGGGTGCTACACACCACCTACCCGCCGCTGCGCCGACCGTCCCATCGCCGGGTGTTCACGGTCGCAAACCAGAAGGGCGGGGTCGGGAAGACGACCACCGCGGTCAACCTCGCGGCCGCCCTCGCGCTGCAAGGACTGAAGACCCTCGTCATCGATCTCGACCCGCAGGGCAACGCCAGCACGGCGCTCGGGATCACGGACCGGCAATCGGGGACTCCGTCGTCATACGAAGTGCTGCTCGGCGAGGTCGCCGTCCATGACGCGCTCCGGCAGAGCCCGCACAACGAGCGCCTGTTCTGCATCCCGGCGACGATCGACCTGGCCGGCGCCGAAATCGAATTGGTCAGCATGGTGGCGCGCGAGAACCGACTGCGCACCGCGCTGGCCGACCTCGACAGCCTCGACTTCGACTGCGTCTTCATCGACTGCCCGCCATCGCTCGGGCTGCTGACCATCAACGCGCTCGTCGCCGCGCCGGAGGTGATGATCCCGATCCAGTGCGAGTACTACGCACTCGAGGGCGTCTCGCAACTGATGCGCAATATCGAGATGGTGAAAGCTCACCTCAACCCCAAGCTCGAGGTGACCACCGTCGTGCTGACCATGTATGACGGCCGCACCAAACTCGCGGACCAGGTGGCGGAAGAGGTACGCCGGTATTTCGGCAGCAAGGTGTTGCGCACCGTGATTCCGCGCAGCGTGAAGGTTTCCGAGGCACCCGGTTACAGCATGACCATCATCGATTACGACCCCGGTTCACGCGGGGCGATGAGCTATCTCGATGCGAGCCGCGAACTCGCCGAGCGCGATTGACCACCATCCGCGAAGGGACGACTATGACGCAGCCGTTACGCAAGAAGGGCGGCCTCGGCCGGGGCCTGGCTTCGCTAATTCCGACCGGCCCCGCGGAGGGTGACTCCGGACCGGCGACGCTCGGCCCGCGGATGGGCGACGCCGCCGCCGACGTACTGATCGGGGGACCGCCGCCGCAGGACGCGTCGTCGGTGGGTGCGGTCTATCGCGAAATCCCGCCGGCCGACATCGAACGCAACCCGCGTCAGCCCCGGCAGGTCTTCGACGAGGAGGCGCTGTCGGAACTGGTGCACTCCATCCGCGAGTTCGGCCTCTTGCAGCCGATCGTCGTGCGGGCCGTCAAGGATTCAGCGAGCGGTGCGCGTTATCAGATCGTGATGGGGGAGCGGCGCTGGCGCGCGGCCCAAGAAGCCGGCCTGGCGACCATCCCGGCCATCGTGCGCGAGACCGGCGACGACGATCTGCTGCGTGACGCCCTGTTGGAGAACATCCACCGGGTGCAGCTGAATCCGTTGGAAGAGGCGGCCGCCTACCAGCAGTTGCTCGACGAGTTCGGGGTCACCCACGATGAACTGGCCGCGCGCATCGGCCGATCGCGGCCGTTGATCACCAACATGATCCGGTTGCTCAAGCTGCCGATCGCGGTGCAGCGTCGGGTGGCCGCCGGAGTGCTGTCCGCCGGTCATGCGCGCGCACTGCTGTCGCTGGAGGCGGGCCCCGAAGCCCAGGAGGAGCTGGCCACGCGGATCGTCGCCGAAGGGCTGTCGGTGCGGGCCACCGAAGAGGCGGTCACCTTGGCCAACCGGGGCGGCCCGGCCACGCCGACGGCCCCGCGTCGCAAGCCGATCCAGATGCCGGGCCTGCAGGATGTTGCTGACAAGCTCTCGACGGCCTTCGACACCCGGGTCACGGTCAGTCTGGGAAAACGCAAGGGCAAGATCGTCGTCGAGTTCGGTTCGGTGGACGATTTGCAGCGGATCATCGACGTCATGTCCCCGCCCAAGGCATGAACTAGGACACCGTGTAATTACGTCACTGTGACACCGCGGCGGTTTTCGCGTATCCCAGGTGTTCCGGTCCGACGAAACAGCATGCGCATCAACCACTTTCGACCGTAGGCGCGTGACGGCGGCGCAGCGCCTGCCGTTCGGGCCCGCCAACTGCCGTGGCCAGGCCAAAGCTGGCCCGATCCCAACAACCTCTCCTATTCTGGAGGGGTTGTCGGTGCAGATCGCTGCAGTGCCGCACAGGAGCCAGGAGGCTAGTGTCCGCTCGAATCATGCCGCTACGGCTCGAGGCGTTCGAGCAGCTTCCCAAGCACGCACGCCGGTGCGTCTTCTGGGAGGTCGATCCCGCGACCCTCGGTAATCAGGACCACCTCACCGACCCCGAATTCGAAAAAGAAGCGTGGCTGTCGATGGTGATGCTGGAGTGGGGCTCGTGCGGGCAGATCGCGACCGCCGTCCCGGACGAGCGAAGCCACGCCGAGCCGCCGTGTTTGGGCTACGTCTTCTATGCACCGCCCCGGGCGGTGCCCCGGGCACAGCGATTCCCGACCGGTCCGGTGTCGGCGGACGCGGTGCTGTTGACGTCGATGGGCATCGAACCGGGGCCGGCCGCCGACGACCTACCGCACGGATTGATCGCCCGGGTCATCGACGAACTGGTGCGCCGCGGCGTGCGCGCGCTCGAAGCGTTCGGCCGAACGCCGGCGGCTTCGGAATTGCAGGATCCGCGCCTCGTCGGTCCGGACGTGCGGCCGGTCCTGGAAGCCGTCGGCGACTGCTCGGTCGATCACTGCGTGATGGATGCGGAATTCCTGAAGGACGCGGGTTTCGTTGTGGTAGCGCCGCATACGTACTTCCCGCGACTGCGGCTCGAACTCGACAAGGGCCTGGGGTGGAAGGCGGAAGTGGAGGCCGCCCTGGAACGCCTGCTCGAGAACGCCCATTTGGAGCAGCCGGTAGGCGCGGGGTCCACGACGGCGAATGCGTTGAAAACCACCCAGGGTGGTTAGGCCTAGGAGCCGCCGAGTTGGCTGGTGCGTTCCACCGACAGTTCGTGGGCCAGTAATTCGGCGAAAGTGAATGTGCCAGTGGGACGGTCGTTTTTGCCCAGCAGGTAGAGCCGCTTCACCGCGGCGAGGATTCCCTCGGCGATGGCATCCCGGGTCTGGGTCGAGACCAGCATCGAGCGATCCCGCGGGTTGGTGATGTAGCCGACGTCGACCTGGACCGTCGGCATCCGGGTCAGCCGCAGCAGGTCCCATGTCCGGCCGTGCGTGCGGCAGTCCCGTAAACCGGTGCGCGCCACCACTTCTCGCTGGATGAAGTCCGCAAGATTACGCCCGATGGTGGAGACCGATCCATGTGAGTTGCCGAAATGGAACGAAGCTACCCCATTGGCGGCTGCGCTGATCTGACTTTCGCAGCGCAGGCTGATCATCAGGTCGGCGCCGACGTTGTTCGCGGTGGCGGCGCGTTCGGCGTCGAGCGGGCTGCGGCTGACCGGTCGGGACAGGAAGGTTTCCATGCCGATCGCGGCCATCCGTCCCTCGAGGCGGCTGGCCAAGTCCCACAACACATCTGCTTCGCTGACCGGTCCCGACGGGCCCTGCATGATCGCGCCATGGTCCGCGCCGCCGCGGCCCGGATCGATGATGATCCGCTTGCCCGACAGTTTGGGACCGGACGAGCGAACCAGCTCCTCCTCTCGCAGCGCGTGCGGTGATCCGCCGGTGACCCGTGAACTCAGGAAGTGAAAGGAGCGCAACGTTTCCGGGCCGCAGATGCCGTCGGCAGACAGCCCATACTCGCGCTGATATGACATCAAAGCGTTGTGGGTCTGCAACCCGAAGTAGCCGTCGACCAGACCGGTGTAGAAGCCGAGGTCCTGCAGCCGCGCCTGCAGCGTGGCGACGTCATCGCCGAACAGCGGGGCACCGAATTGGTGATACAGCGTGCGGGCACCGAGCCGGTACGACGCCTCCTTGAGCGCCCGGTAGGTGGCCTCGCCGACGATGCCGTCCACCAGCAGACCGCGATGCTGCTGGAAGGCGCGAACCGCCTGGTCAAGTTCGGTATCGAAAAGTTCGAGGGCCACGTGCCGCCCGGTATCGAGATCGTCCTCGGAGCTATCCAGCAGGCCCAGTGTGGCCAGCGTTGCCCGGATCTCGGTCACAGCAGCGCTGCGGTCACCACAGCGCAGCGCGTCGCCGTATTCGCGGCGCGGACTCGACATACCAAGGGCCCTCCGGGACTGACTGACAAGCTCAGATGTAGGCAACAGCTAACCGTATTGTCGCAGACGCTTCGTAAATTCGGGAAAACCCCAGGCTATGCGCGGGGCGTGGTGCGACGAATTAAATGAATGTCAGCTGAGGTCGGGCACCGCGTCCGAGAGCTCACGCAGTAAAGCCGCCTTGCCCTTCGCGCCGACAATCCGCTTCACCGGCTGCCCGTCCTTGAACAGGATCAGGGTGGGAATGGAGACCACCTGGAAGTTCTGCGCGGTTTCGGGGTTGGCATCGACGTCGAGCTTGGCAACGGTGAGGTGTTCACCCCGCTCGCTGGCGATTTCCTCGAGAACGGGCGCGACCATCTTGCAGGGCCCGCACCAGGTCGCCCAAAAGTCAACCAGCACAGGCTTATTGCTGGACAACACGTCGGTGGAGAATGATGCATCGGAGACTTCTATTGTGGCACCGGCTTTTTCGGCGTCGGTCATTGTGGCGCTCCAATCAATGTGTCGGTACTGCCCGGAAATTCGGTGGCGTCACCCTGCGCGGCGGCGCTGTCCTCTTCGTGGTCGGCGAGCCAGCGTTCGGCGTCGATGGCGGCCGAGCAGCCGCTGCCGGCGGCGGTGATGGCCTGACGGTAGGTGCGATCGACCAGGTCTCCGGCGGCGAACACCCCATCAATCGAGGTGGCCGTGGTGCGGCCCTGCACCAGCACGTAACCGTCGGGATCGGTCTCGAGCACATCACGCACCAACTCCGAACGCGGGTCATGCCCGATCGCCACGAACACCCCGGTCACCGCCAACACCGACACCTGCCCGGTGCCGGTGTCCCGCAGCCGCAACCCGGTCACCGTGGACTCACCCTCGACCGCCTCGACCGCCTTATTGGTCAGGATGGTGATCTTGTCGTTGGCGCGGGCACGCTCCAACATGATCCGCGAGGCCCGGAACTCCTCACGGCGGTGCACCAACGTCACACTGCGGGCAAACCGGGTCAAAAACGTGGCCTCCTCCATCGCCGAGTCCCCACCACCGATCACCGCGATATCTTGATCCTTGAAAAAGAACCCATCACAGGTCGCACACGAGCTCACCCCACGACCCAACAACTCCTGCTCACCGGGCACCCCCAAATAGCGGGCGGCCGCACCCATCGCCAAAATCACCGACCGCGCCGACACCGTCTGACCCTCCGCGGTGCGCACCGTCTTGACCGGCCCCGCCAGCGACACCGCTTCGACGTCGTCCATCCGCAGATCCGCCCCGAACCGCAACGCCTGCTCACGCATCTGATCCATCAACTCCGGACCCGTGATCCCGTCGCGAAACCCCGGAAAATTCTCCACCTCGGTGGTCGTCATCAACGCCCCACCAAACGACGTCCCCTCAAACACCACCGGCGCCAACTGCGCCCGCGCCGCATACAACGCCGCGGTATACCCAGCAGGACCCGAACCAATAACGATCACGTCATGCACTGTGTCGGCGGTCATGAAAACCTTTCAAGCGATTCGTCTCTGGATCTGTGTAAACGCCAGCGTAGGTACGGCTGTTCCCGGGTGTGTCGTACCCATGGGACCACATTAGGGGCGGGGGACCTGGGTATTGGCCAGTAGTCCGGTATCGGCGGCGCTGCAGTTCGGCGACACCGCGAACACGGCCAGGATGTGCGGGCTGTCGCCGGGTATGACCAGAACGACGCCGGGGCGGGCGTTGATCTCGACCGGACGCGCCCCCAGCACCTGCGTGGACGCGGGATAGCCGAGGCCGGTAAGGCACGAGGCGCGCCGCGCCGGGTCGGCGAGTGTGCCGTAGTCGGGACTGCGGTTGAGCAGGCCGAGGACGTCGTTCTGCGAGAGCGGGATCTCCATCGGCGGTGTCGACACGGTGATGTGCTGGATATCGCCGGGCGTATCCGGGGCGGGTTGCGGGGCGTGCAGGAGGGCGACGGTTCCGAACCCGATTGCGGCGAGCGCCGCGCACACGCCGGTGGCCGCCGCGATGGTGCGGGCCGGACGGATGCGGGGGCGGGCGGAGTGCTCGGCCGGCCCGGTCGCGTCGGTGGACACCGGCCCCGCCGTTCGCAAGGCCGCGGAAATTCGGTCGGTCACCTTCGGGGGAGGGTCGGGCGCCGCGCCCGGGTCGGCGCCGAGGGCGGCGACGTCGCGGCGGACCCGATTCAAGGCGGCCAGCGCGTCGGCGGCGTGCGGGTCGGCGCGGACTTGGCTGCGGACGCGGGCGGCGGCCTCGTCGTCGAGAATGCCGGCTTGCAGTTCGGCGAGCAGTTCGACGGTCAGCGGGGGGTCTGACTCCGCGCTGCGGTCATCCGCCGCATCGTTGTCCGCTGCATCCATCGGACCCAGTGTCCGTCATGCACGCACCGATGGCCACGCATGGCCCGCCGGGGCGGGCTAAGCGTGATGAAGGTCAGGCCTGGCCGGCGGCGTCGGGCAGGGCGTGCGCGCCGGCATTGAGGTAGCCCAGCAGCTCGGCGAGCCGCACCCGGGCGCGAGCGCAGCGACTCTTGACCGTGCCTTCGGCCACGCCGAGCAGGCGGGCGGTGTCGGCCACCGAGTAACCCTGCATGTCGACGGCCACCACCGCGGCCCGCTGCTCGACCGGAAGCCGCATCAAGGCGCGCTGCACCGCCATCTTGGTCTCGACTTGAGCCGTGCGATCGGCCACCGGATAGATGTCTTCCAGCGGCACGGTCGGGTGCGCTTTGGTGCGGCGCAGGCGGTCCAGGCAGGCGTTGACGACGATGCGATGCAACCAGCTGCCGACCGCGGCGTCATGCCGGAATGCGCTGGCCCCGCGGTGCGCGGAGAGCATGGCGTCCTGCAGCGCGTCTTCCGCGTCCTCGGGGGTGCGGGTGGTCAGCCGGGCGAGCCGGTGCAGGTGCCGCTGGTGCCGCAGGAACAGCTCGCTGAACGCGTACCGGTCGCCGGCCACATGGGCTGCCAGCAGCTCGGCATCGCTGCGCTCCTGCTTGGCGTTTCTCCCGAAGCCCACGGCCGGACATTAACCAATTGCGTATGACGCGGCACTTCACTCGGAACGGCGTGTGTGAGTGGGCGGAACGGCCCGCGGATCAGGATGCGGCCTGGACCGTGATCTCCGAAAAGCCCGCTTGGCTCTTGCCGTTGGTGGAACCCAGTGTCGAGATCCACACCAGCAGATTCGACGTCGGCGCGCCGGCCTTGACCGGGATCACGTTGTGGCCGGGCTTGAGCGTGAAGGCCGGCGCCAGCACGGCCGTGTCGTTGAGGCTCGACGGGCTCGGCGAGGAGGCCGCGCGGATCTCGACCTTGGTCCCGTTGCTGGGGGTGTCGATGCTGACTTGGCCGATCACGGTGGGGCTCGGCAGCTGCAAGATCAGCCCCTCGCCCTGCTTGAAGCTGGGGAAGGGTACGGCGTCGGTGTAGACCTCGGTCGCCCACGCCGTGGAGGGATCGCCGTCAATCGCCTGGCCGGCCGTCCCCGCGTTGTCGGGGTCGCCGTCGGGGGAGAAGACGGTCGCCTTGGTGGGTTTGACCACGCTGCCCGCGGCCGCGGAGGGTGCGCTCGACGACACCGACGCGGACGACGACGACGGGCTGTTCAGGCCGAGTTCGTCCTTGTTGAGGCCACCGCCGACGTTGCCGAAGATCTTGCTCACGATCGACGCCAGCACCAGCAGGGCGACCACGATGACGGCAAGGCCCGCGCCGACACCGATGAGCACGTTGCGCCGCCGGCGCGCGAAGGTCGCCTGCTCCTGACCGGGTGAGATCATCGCCATCGACGGTGAGGGCGAATCGTCGATCGGGTCGAGCACCTCGGTGCGGTCGGCGACCGCGGTGGCCTGCTGAAGTAGGTTCAAAAGCGTTGAGGCGCTGCGTATTCCGCCGTCTTCCTGGACCGCGCGAACGGCGACCGCGGAGATCTGGAAGGGGATGTCGCGGTCGAGGGACATGGGTTCGACGGGATTGCCCGACGAGTCGCGCTCGGCCGCCGCGAGCCCACTGCGCACCCCGCTCTCCACGATGGGCCACCGGTTGACCAGTAAGGCATACAGCGCGGCGCCGATGCCGCGGATGTCGTCCTGCGGGTTGGCGTCGGGCATGGTCGCCGGGTAGGCCAGCACCACGTCGCCCTCGATGCTGACCCGCACCCGGCTGGGGTGGTCGACCGAGAGCGCGACGCCGGCGCGGTGGGCCGCGTCGGCGGCAGCGGCCAGCGACTGCATGGCCCGCACGGCCCCGACCGGTGAGGGCGCGGTGTCGGCCACCTCCTGCAGCGAGCCGCCCCGAATCCACTCGGACACCACCAGGCCGCCCGAGCCGGTGTGCACCACGTCGAGCACGCGGGCGATGCCGGGTTTGTCGATGCGGCTGAGCCGCAGGGTGCGCGACAAGATCTCCTGCAGGACCTCGTCGGGCAGGGCGCCGTCCGGGTCGACGAAGGTCAGCGCCACCTGCCGGTCCAGCGCGGTGTCCAGCGCCTGCCAGAACTGCAGTGGTGGGGCGCCGCCGTGGAACACCAGCAGCCGGTAGCGGCCGCCGGCGATGCGGGCGCCGGGAACCAGGTGCACGTCGTCTCCGGCGGAATCCGCGGAACGTTCGCGCGGGGCTTCGAACGGGGTCGGTGCGCGCCGGGCTTCTCCCGAAATATCGCCGTTGGCCTTGTCGGCCGGCCGCGGGGTGGGCCGCTTGGGCTGGTCGGCCGGGATGTCGGGCTGGAAGTCGTCGGCGACCGGCCGCGGCAGCGGCGTACCTGAGCCTGTGCCAGGCCCAGCGCTGGGAGCTGCGCTCTCCATCGGGCGGTCGGTCACCTCCAGTCCTTTCACTAGCCGGGCTCGGTTAGCCCGCTCCGGAGGCCTGCGCCGGATCGGCTCCTGGACCGCATTTACCCCAGGCGGGGACGAATTCCTCTGCTCAGGGTACGTGACGGGGCGCCGGTGAGACGATCGATCCTTGGCACGCGGTTTGCGCGGGCGCGGTCCGCGGCCCGTGATGCGGTACCGGAGGGCGTCCAGCGCCGCCCGCGCCTCGGGGACCTGTGCGCGCAGCATGACCGCGGCCGTGATCGGCAGCATGATCAGCCCCAGCACCAACAGCCGAAGCAGGGAAGCGGCGCCGCCGTGCTCGGTGAGCCCGTCCAGCCCGAGCAGCCGGTCGATCACATGGGCGACTAATCCGGCCAGCATCGATGCCGTGAGCGTCACCAGAATGGTGCGGACTTCGCCGACGCCGATCAGGTGGCCGCCAGCCGGCAACAGGGTGCGTCGGAGCAGGACGTAGCCGATGACGGCGCCGGCTAGGAAGCCGACACCGTTGGCCAGCCCCAGGAAACCGGCCACCAGCTTGGGGTCATGGGTGAGGTGCGGCGCCAGCACCGAGCCCAGGATCTTGACGGCGGTGATGACGAGGATGATGACGATCGGCGTCCACGGCTGTTCGCGCGCATAGAACACCCGCAGCTGCAGCAGCACCAGGCCATAGGGGATCAGCGTGAAGGCCGACAGGGTGATCGCGGCGCCCAGGTATCCGGCGTCGACGTTGCCGAAATGGCCGTAGGCGAACAGCGCGCTGCCCATCGCGGGACCGCCGACGGTCATGAATGCCACGATCGGGATCAGCGTGATCAACGTCAGCCGGGTGGCCAGCGACAGGTCGCCGAGCACGGCCTTGGTGTCGTCGGCGGCGGCGTTGCGGCTCAGCCGCGGCATAACCACGGTCAGCACCGTCACGCCGATCATGCCGAACGGCAGCATCAGGACCAGCCAGGTGTAGTTGTAGATCGCCGGGCCGGACGCCGCCGCGGTGCTGGCGATCTGGTTGCCGACCACCAGGCCGAGCTGGCTGATCAGCACGTAGAGCACCATCGCGGCGGCCATCGTGCCGAAGCGCTTGAGCCGCTGGTCGATTCCCCACAGGGGCCGCAGGTCGACCCGCTGGCGGCGCAGCGCCACCAGGAGCAGCCCGGTTTGGGCGAACACGCCCAGCGTGGTGCCGACGGCGAGCACTAGCAGCTTGGCGTTGCCCATCCGGACGGGATCGACCGAGAGCTCACCGGGCACCAGCGCGTAGACCCCGAGGGTGACCAGCGCGACCACGTTGTTGAGGACCGGTGCCCACGCCGTGGGCCCAAACACGTTGCGGGTGTTCAGGATTGCCATGAACACCGACGTCAGCCCGTAGGCGAGGACCTGGGGGAGCAGCAGGTAGGCGAACGCGACGGTCAGCGGCTCGTTGACTTGCGGGTTGCGGCCCAGCATCAGCCGCACCAGCAGGGGGGCGGCCACCACGGACAGCGCCGTGGCGAAGACCAGCAGCGTCGTCGTCAACGTCACCAGGCGCCGCACGAACGCCGCGCCGCCGTCGGGGTCGCTCTGCTCGGCGCGCGCCAACACCGGCACGAAGATCGCGGTGAACGTCGCCTCCAGCACCAGCGCCGCCACCAGGTTGGGCAGCTGGTTGGCCACCGAGAACGCGCTGGACAACGCGGCGCCCAGGATCGCGGCCAGCAGCACCACCCGCGCGAAGCCGGTGAGCCGGCTGATCAACGTGGCGAAGGCCATGCCCCACGACCGCGACACCAGCGCCGCGTCGGACAGCTCGGGGCGCCGACGGTCGATCTCGGCGGCAACGGGCGGCAGCGGGCCGGTCGGCGGTGAGCCCTGCGTCCGGGAAGGGCGCGACGGTTCGGGCAGGCGGTGGTGTGGTTGGGCCTGCCGATAGGCGGGGGTCATACGCGGTGCTCTTGTTCGGCCGGTTGGTCGGCCTCGTCGCGCGCATGGCGGGCTTCGGCGGCGTGCCGGGCATCGGGTGGGTCGGGGCGGTCCAGGTCGGCGCGGTCGGGCTGGCCGCGGAAGCGGTGCCACAGCCGGCGGCCGGCCAGCAGCACCAGCACCGCCGCGGCCGACAGCGTGATCGCGAACAGGACCTTGCCGTAGGCGTTGGAGTGCACCGACAACCGCACTGGGTCGCCCAGCCGCAGACCGTCGGCGGTCCGCAGGGTGACATCGACGGCGACGCGCTGGGTGAAGTTCACTTCGATCGGGATGCGCAGCGGCAGGTAACCCGGCGGCAATTCGATCTGGCCGACGTCGGTGACGTTCATGCCCGGCGGCGCGTCCACATGCAGCCGCACCCGGATCGGTACGGCCAGCCCGTTGTGCAGCGCCAGCGGCAACGGGCTGTGCTCGGTGGCCAGGGTGTAGGAGCCGCCCGGGTTGACGATCGTCACCGCGCCGAACAGGTCGTTGACCGTCTTACCGACCAACGCCAGGCGCTGCTGGGCCAACCCATTGCGGGTGTCCGGCGGTTCGGACTGGCTCAGTGCGCGCAGCATGTCCTCGCGCAGCGGCGCGGTGTACTGGACGCCGGTCAGCCCCGTGCGATCGTCGGTCATCAGCGCTGACGTCAAGCCCCACAGCCGGCCGACCTGCCCGGTGATGCCCGCGGTGACGTCGTCGCTGAACTGGCCACGCGCCGACGGATAGTCGCCGACCTCCTGCGGGGGTCCGGGGTGTGCCTGCGCTGCCTGGTTGGCCTCCGCGATCACAGCCGGCAGCGGGCGCGGCACCGCCAGGCCGGAGCGGATGGTGGTGGTCAGCGCGGTCAGGATGACCTGTGCGTCGTCGGCCTGCAGGTTCCACGTCGTGGGCGGCATCAGGATCTGGGTGCGCGGGTCGTCGCGGCGCAGCGCGTGCCAGAAGATCGAGCCCAGGGCGTCCTGGCGGCGCGCGGTCACCGAATCGTGCCCGAGGCGAACGGTTAGGGACGGGTCCAGGTACGTCGGCACCTCGGGGTTGATCCCCGCCCCGGCCAGCGCGGCGCCGACGGCGGGGTCGAACGGCGCGGCCACCACCTGTGGGGACAACCGTCGGGGTGCGGTGTCGACCGCAGTCTCCGAAGTACCCTGCTCCTCCGCCAGGTCGGTGGCGGAGATCGCGACGGTGTTCTCGTTGGCGCTGAGCAGCTTGATTGCGCGGCTGGTAAGCGGGCCGTCGGGCACCAGTGTGGCGCCGCGGACCGAGGAGACGTCCAGGATCTTGTCGATGATGCTGTTGGCGCTCGTGGTGGCGATGGCGCTCAGGCCGGGATCGTTGACGCGCTGGACGGCATCCAGATCGGCCTGCGCGTAGGGGAGCGGGGCCACGCAGGTCCGGCGCGCGAGGGCGCGCAGGCGGTTCAGCCATTCGGTCGCGGTGGCCTGCCCGGCCCCCGGGGGGGGGGGGGTGCCGGGCCGCAGCGCGGGGCCGGCGGGGGAGTCGGGCACCGCGTAGCCGGCCGTCATG